>JBEVNF010000285.1:0-6958 GCA_040508255.1 Flavitalea sp. | reverse complement strand
TCATCACTAACGCCATCCACGCGAACACCGGTTCCGCTGAAAGTATAGTCAGGCATAATGCCGAGAGAAACCGTCCATCTTGCACTCGATGAAACCTGCTGTTCGCGGGTTTTGGAGAAGGCGAGCTTACCGGCATTCGCAGATGATTCAACGATCTTTGTTACATAGTTCACTATCTGTACTTCACCATTGTAATTGATCTTATCAGAATCATCTGATGGTTTATGATAATCGGAATGAAGACCAGTGAACATGAATAGCACGGGAATATCTTTTCTATAGAAAGAACTATGATCACTCGGGCCTGTTCCGCTTGAATCAAATTTAACCTGGAAGTATTTCGGATTGTTTGCCCTGAGGATAGATGACCAAGACGGAGATGTTCCGAATCCGCCTACAGTCAATGTCTTGCTGCTGTCGCTCAATCTTCCCACCATATCCATATTGATCATATAATTCACAGATGAAAGATCAACCGTAGGATGTTCAGTGAAGTATTTTGAACCATTCAAACCAAGTTCTTCAGCAGAAAACGCGACCAGTAAGTAGTTTGAGGTTTTCTTTTTTGCCTTTGCGAGCACACGGCCAAGCTCGATCAGCGCAGCTGTTCCGCTTGCATTGTCATCAGCACCATTATGGATCAGCTTTTCTGTTGAATTGCGGATCATCGAGTTATTATCTTCTCCGTAACCAAGATGATCATAATGCGCACCAAGAACGATCGTTGAAGCAGCGCCATTGTCAATGTAGCCGATCACATTATGACCGGTTCTCAACTTTCTGCCAATTTCAGATTTCAACTGAAGATCATAAGTAGCTTCCTCATCTTTGAAGTATTGTTGTCTTGCTGTATTCGTGATATAAAAAACAGGAATTTTTGTTGCTTCGGAGCGGTCCTTTGAATTAAAGCTAAGTCCGTCACTTAGCTTTGAATCGTTAAAGATGATCAGTGCGGTTGCGCCCTGGCCGGCTGCCTTGTTTGCCCTTGTGCGTAAGGCATCTTCAAGATCAAAGTGCGGGTTGTCTTTATTCTTATCAAGTGTTTCAGCAATATTGACAAACCAGGGTACGCCGGTTTCCTGTAAAGCCATTTCTATCGCGGCGGTCACAGATTTATCCGGATTAGAGGGGAATGGAAAGTATTCTGATCCGACTTTCAGGTCATTTCCATTCACGATAAAATGAGTTGCCTTGCCGATTGCCTTGCCGTCATATATTTCGAAAGGTTGAAACCAGCCATTTTCGCCTTTTGGTTTCAGACCCGCACGTTCAAACTGACCACTGATATAGTCCATCGCCAGCTTTTCTCCGGTTGTGCCTGCACGTCTGCCTTCCAGTTTGTCGTCTGCAAGAAAAGCGATATGGGTTTTGAGTCCTGCCAGGGTGACTTTATCTGCTTTTGAAAGTTTTTGTGCTGAAACAGAAGAAGTTAGGAATGCAGCAGCAATAATGGAAGCAAGGCTCCGGGTCATAATCTCAGTTTTAATTGCAAATCGGTACACAGCAATCGTTGAATGGCTGCAAAGGTACAGTTGGCAAAGGCTATACCAATTGTTTAATCAATAAATCTGTTTTTTCGGCAGGTTCTCTCAGCTTTTTTCCGTTACTTTTGCCAATTGGCCTCGCCGCATCCCTGATGTGAAATGAGGCCGATGCCGGCGCAATTTGTGAACTGGGTTGAGTGATGCGCCGGGATTAAATCATTTAAACTGAAATCGCTTGGCCTTACCCCATCTCATTAAGTATGTATATACCAATGGCACTGATGAAGTGATCAGGAGAGGAAAGAAAATACATGCTATCGGATATGTTGAACTGGTTGATTATGATGAGCTTCTTGATTCGGTAACGTTCCGGGTGAAAGACGACAGCTACTCTACCTATTATAAGGTAAACATCCAGAAATTCAAGGATCCCAAAACGCTTTCACTTCGTTGCGCCTGCCCGTATAACCTGGGCGATATATGTCGCCATGAAGCTGCAGCGCTTATACAGTTGCAGGAAATGCTCGACCGCAACCAGCTTAAGGCTGAGAAAGTTGATTATGACCAGCGACATACGGTGATCAAGATGAAGTTCATCGATCACAAATCCATCCGTCTCCTTTGTTCGCAGGAGGTTTACCAGGCTGCCGAAGAGTTTCTCACCGAAAATAAGGCAACCATCGAATCTGCAAAAGACGAGGTGGTAAAGGCTGTTGTAAAGCTCGATGGCACAGACTACAAGGTGGTGATACGTAAGAATGAAGAAAGGAATTTTGATACAAGCTGTGAGTATCCCGATCCGGGCCATCCGCTTTGCCTGCCCAAAGTGATCGTGTTTCTCCAGCTTCTGAAAATGTACGGTTCCTATTATTTCGATACGATCCGTAACTGGGATAAGGAGAAAAACAAACTCCTCGAAATGTATGGTTACTCTCTCGACGATGATCTGAAAGGAAAGTTCGAGTTTACCTATAAAGAAGGAAAACCGTTCCTACGGTTGCTTGACACCAGTATCAAACGGATTTCGCCACAGGATGCGGGCCGCTCAAAACCAAAGGAAGCGGTGCTGCCTGCAGCTGCAAACACAGTCGAGTTGCCTCCGATCATTCCTGAAAAGATTGAACCACCGGCACAAAGACTGGGCGTAGTATTCAATTTCAATCATGCCTCTTATCCGGGTTTTGCAATCGATGCAATTACCGGTGAGGGCAACGATGCCGGCACGAACTACCTGGGTAAGGTTGAAAAACTGGATCTCGCGAAGTTTGTGAACCTGGAGCTGTACAACGAAAATGATAAACAACTGATCGCACCGCTCCGCAAAATGCAGGAGTCAGAGATCACAAAATACCTGAACAGAAACTCACCATTCAGTGGTATCTGGGAGAATATCATTCATCATGAAGAAGATGATCTGCCGGAAGAAACGAAGGCCCTGATGGTTGAATATCTCCATCCAAAACTCAAGAAACTCTTTGCTGATATTGCGGAGAGTCCTTTTGTTTTTCAGCTTGGTGATAAGAAAAGCTTCAAGACGGATAACCTCAGGAACATTGGTATCGTAACAGATCTGGTTGTTCCTTATTTCCGTGTTGAACAGGGTGCAAAAGATTATACGGTTGAGTGTTGGGTTCGATTGAACGGGCAACATGTGCAGATCACAGATAATGAGATTGCAAGCAGTGTGCTGTTCTTTTATAATGAGAATCTTTATCTCTGGGACAAACCAGAGGATGTAATGCTTGTTGATAAATTCCTTACCAAGGGAAAGATGACGATCACCAAATCGAACTGGCAGGAACAACTGCGTTCATTTGTGCTTCCGCTTACAAAGCAGTACCACGTTGAGTTTTCTGGTAGCCTGATCAGTGAGGTAAAGGATGGTGATCCGGAAAAAAGAGTATTGCTGCAGGAGAAGGGCGACTATCTCGTGTTCCAGCCATTGTTCTCCTATAAAGGATTTGAAACGAAGCCTGGTGGTAAAGATCAGCTGATCATACCGGATGGTGATCGTGTGCTTGCTGTTCATCGCGATAAAGAAAAAGAAAGCGTGTTCCTGAATAAGCTCGAAGCGCTTCACTCAAACTTTATACGGCCGGATGGCGCCGAACAACTTGCATTAAAAGGAACAGATGTATTGAAGAATAACTGGTTCTTCCTCTTCATTGATGCAATGAAGGATCTGAAGGTTCCTGTATATGGATTTGAAGCCTTGAAGAATTTCCGTTTCAATACTGCAAAGCCTCAGACAAAAATTCATATCAGCAGCAATACCGATTGGTTTGATGCAAGGGTTGATATCGTGTTTGGTGATCAGAAGGTTACTATTGCTGATGTTAAAAAAGCACTCGCCAACAGACAGCAGTTTGTACAGTTGAATGATGGTACGCTTGGTATTCTTCCGGAGGAATGGATCAAAAAGTATTCATTGTTGTTCCGTGTTGGTGAAGGAAAACAGAACCAGTTGAAGCTCTCAAAATATCACATGAGTGTGATCGATGAGTTGCATGATAACAGAAGTGAAGAAGAGCTTGTGATCAAGCTTGAAGAAAAATATGATACGCTCAGAAGTTTCAATAAGATCAGCGAAGTGCCGGTTCCTGAACATCTTAAAGCGATCCTGAGACCATACCAGGAGCATGGTTTCTACTGGCTCAATTATCTCCAGGAGATAGGCTGGGGCGGGATCCTGGCAGACGACATGGGTCTTGGTAAAACGGTGCAGACCCTAACTTTCCTGAACTACTATCTCAGAAAAAATGGCAAACTGAATGCACTGGTTGTTTGCCCGACCACGCTGATGTTCAACTGGGAGAATGAAATCAAAAAGTTTACGCCGGAGATCAAATACATGATCCATCATGGTGGTGAAAGAACACGTGATAAAAACATGTTCATCAACACCAATGTTGTGATCACCACTTATGGAACATTAAGAAGTGATATCAAGATGATCGTTGATGTGCCTTTTGATTATGTGATCCTTGATGAGAGCCAGGCAATCAAGAACCCGGCGAGCAAGGTTACAAAAGCGGCCGGGCTTCTGAATACGAAGAACCGTCTTTGCTTAAGCGGTACTCCGTTGCAGAATAATACTTTTGACATCTTTGCACAGATGAACTTTTTGAACCCGGGTATGCTGGGTAGTATTGAATTCTTCCGCCAGGAGTTTTCTATACCGATCGATAAGTTTGGTGAGCCTGATCGAAAGGATCACCTGCGTAAATTGTTATATCCATTTATTCTTCGTCGTACCAAGGAACAGGTGGCAAAGGATCTTCCTGAAAAAGTGGAAACAATTCTGTACTGTGAGATGGAAGATGAGCAGAGGAATATTTACGATGCATACCGAAATGATTTCCGTGACAAAATTCTTGGCACCATTGAATCCCAGGGAATACAACGCTCGCAGCTTACGATACTTCAGGGTCTGATGAAGTTGCGCCAGATCTGTGATTCACCGGCGATCCTCAACGAACAGGAAAAGTTCCCGAACCATTCTATCAAACTTGAGGAAATTGGTCGTGAGCTTACGGAGAACATGGGTAATCACAAGGCATTGATCTTTTCACAGTTCCTTGGAATGCTTGCGCTGATCCGTGCAAAACTTACCGAACTGGGTGTCGATTACGAATATTTTGATGGAAGCACAACAGCCATTGACAGGGAGAAGGCGATACAACGTTTTCAGAATGATGAGAACTGCCGTGTATTCCTGATCTCACTGAAGGCCGGCGGTGTGGGTCTTAACCTTACCGCTGCAGATTATGTATACATTGTTGACCCATGGTGGAACCCGGCTGTTGAACAACAGGCGATCGACCGTACTCACCGTATCGGGCAAACGAAAAACATATTTGCATACCGGATGATCTGTAAGGATACGATTGAAGATAAGATCCTTCAGTTACAGGATCGTAAGCGTTTACTGGCAAGGGATCTGATCACCGATGATGAAGGATTTGTAAAAAGTCTCACGCGTGCTGATGTGGAATACCTCTTCAGCTAATAGTAATTTTACCAATCGCCTCAATGCAAGCGCTGAGAATATAGGAATAACCTGTGTTTTCGACAGAATTCACAGGTTATTCACAAGTTGAATTCCTTATATTCGCTCACTATAAAATGCAGGACTAAAGCAACTTATCCCCCCAGCGATGATACTGATCGTAGACGACAAGAAAGAAAATATTTTCTCCCTGAAAAACCTGCTCGAGCTTCATGGCTTTAGTGTGGATACTGCTCCATCGGGAGAAGAAGCGCTTAAGAAAATCCTTAAGTCGTACTACTCGCTGATCATTCTCGATGTGCAGATGCCGGGTATGGATGGTTTTGAAGTTGCCGAAGCAATTTCAGGTCACAGCAAATCGAAAGAGATTCCCATCATCTTTCTTTCGGCAGTAAGCACCGAAAAGAAATTCATTACAAAAGGATACTCATCAGGTGGTATAGATTACATCACCAAACCATTTGACCCGGACCTCTTGTTGCTGAAAGTAAAAAGCTTTTACAGGCTTTCTGAACAGGCAAGAGAGTTGAATGAAATACAGCGTGCCCTTAAAACAGAGATCGAGTGGCGCAAACAGGCAGAGGTTAAATTATCCCAGAATGTTGAGGAGCTCCGTTCGATCCTTGAATCTATCCCTCAGATCGCATTTACCAGTAATGCTAAGGGTGAGGTTGAATATGTAAATGAACATTGGTACAAGTACACGCATAGCAAAGACATACTTCCCGAAACTGAATCCAATGGATTATCTGTTCAGTATTGTGTACAGAAAGCTCTTCGTGAGGGTGAACATCTTCAGTTTGAGGTAAGCATTCGTCCGCTGAATAACCCCCAGTTCCGTTATCACCTGCTTAACATGACACCTGTGAGAAATGAGAACACTGTTTCAAAATGGGTGGGCATCTTCACAGATATCCACGAGCAGCGTATGGCGAATCAGATTCTTGAACAGCGTGTATCGCAACGTACATGGGAGCTGCAGAAAACGAACTTTGAACTTGAAACAAGTAACCACGATCTTCAGCAATATGCTTCGATAGCCTCACATGATCTGAAAGAACCGCTTCGCAAGATCCAGGTGTTCAGTCGCATGATGAGAGATAAACAACTGATTGAAAACAATGATGCGCTTACCTATGTAAACAAGATCATTATTTCTTCAGAGCGAATGACCAGCCTGATCAATGACCTGCTGAGTTATTCAAGTCTTTCAGGTGGTGGCAAGTTCGAACTGCTTGATCTCAACACCATCACCAGTGATATTCTTTCTGATCTTGAATTGCTCATCAAGGAAAAGAACGCTGATATCAATATCACTGGTTTGCCAGAAATGGAAGTGATACCTGGTCTTGTTCGACAGGTGTTCCAGAATATCCTTAGCAATGCATTGAAATTTTCAAGAAAGGATCTTGATCCGGTTGTAAAGATCACCGGTGAGCTTGTTGGCGATAAATCGATCAATGCA
>JBEVNF010000262.1:0-15334 GCA_040508255.1 Flavitalea sp. | reverse complement strand
AGATTCAAGGGTAGATCGAAACGGAACTGAGAAAGCTTCATGTAAAGATTTTATTTAAATAATGCCTTTCACTACTAACAATATGACCCAGGGGGATGCGAACGGGAGAGATCGGTGGAGCCGATACAAACCTGGTCTTACGGCACCGGGTTTAATATCATAAAAGTGTAATTTTCAAGCGGGCGAAGGTAATATTTTTTTTGGAAAGTAAGAAATTATGTGCTAAAGACTTGATTTTCATAATCTTTTACGGTGCTGACAGGCAGCCATATAATCAGAGCCTAAAAATTTCCCACCACGGACCCGACCAGCTTCCGGGTATAATCTTTCGAAGGGTTATTGTAAACATCCTCGGCAACTCCGATTTCCTCGATCATTCCTTTATTCATTACCATGATCCTGTCACTGATATATTTCACCACGCCAAGATCATGCGAAATAAAGACCACCGTAAAGCCAAATTCCTTTTTCAAATCATTCAGCAGATTCAATACCTGCGCCTGCACACTTACATCCAGAGCCGAAACAGATTCATCACAAACCAGGAACGAAGGATTCATAGCCAACGCCCGCGCGATCACAATTCTTTGTCGCTGACCGCCTGAAAATTCATGAGGATATCTTGAAAAATGATCTGCCTGCAGGTTTACCTTTTCAAGCAATCCAATAACCTTCTCTCGTGCCGCGCCGGTGCTGTTGCCCTGTAATTTCAACGGCTCCGCGATCGCAGATCCGATAGTGAGACGTGGATTCAGAGAAGAATAAGGATCCTGGAACACGATCTGAAGATCCTTTCGCAAATTGCGCATAGTGGCATCATCAAGACCCGCTATATCCCTGCCTTCATAAACGATGCTGCCTGAAGTAGGTTTGATCAGTCTCAGCAAAGTGCGACCCAGCGTGGTTTTGCCACAACCTGACTCGCCCACAAGACCCAGCGTTTCACCTTTATAAATTTCAAAACTCACACCATTCACAGCGCGGGTGAAAGCAGTTGGTTTGCCCAGCAGATTCCTGGTGACAGGAAACCATACGTTGAGGTTATTAACTGAAACAATTACTTCTTTGGTAGGCGGCATAACGATCATAGGGCGCAAATCAACTTCTCCGTTTGCGGAAGAAAGATAATCGGATACAACCGGCAACCGGATTCCTTTGGAATGCAAAACAGGTCTGCAGTTCAGCAACCCACGCGTATATGGATGCGCAGGGTTTGTAAAAATTTCTTTCACTGCACCCTGTTCAACAATTGATCCTTTATACATCACCAGTGCCTTGTCTGCAATTTCAGAAACTACACCAAGATCATGCGTAATAAAAATCACTCCTATATTTTCTGTTAGCTGTAAATCTTTGATCAGATCAAGAATGGTCTTTTGAACCGTTACATCAAGAGCTGTTGTCGGTTCGTCGCAGATCAGCAAAGAAGGCTCGCAACTCATTGCCATTGCAATCATAACCCTTTGTTTCTGACCACCACTTAACTGATGTGGAAAGCGATCAAACATTTTCGCAGGATCAGGAAGCTTTACTTTTTCAAACAAAGCGATAGCTTTGGATTTTGCTTCCTGTTTCGAAATTTTCTGGTGCAGCATTGTTGCTTCCATCACCTGGTTACCACAGGTAAACACCGGATTCAATGAGGTCATCGGCTCCTGGAAGATCATCGCGATCTCATTGCCACGCAACGACCTCATTGCAGGTGCGGGTAGTTTCAACAGATCAACTGAGGTATTTCCATCCTGCGAAAACAGGATTTGTCCTGAAGGATATTTTGCCGGAGGTGAAGGTAACAAACCCAGCACAGACAACGATGTTACCGATTTGCCCGAGCCGGATTCACCAACAATCGCAAGGATCTCACCACGTTTCACCTCAAAGCTGATATTGCGCACAGCTGTTGTGGTACCAATCGCACCAGTGAAATCAATCTGTAAATCTTTTACCTGTAAAAGTGGTAACGACATACTGTTATCATTTTAAAAGCGCAGATGCCTTACCGTAAGTCCTTCGTTGATGAGTTGCTTTAATGAATCGATACCAATTTTGATATGGTTCTCAACGTAATCAGCAGTGATCTTTTTATCACTTTCTTCAGTCTTTACACCTTCCGGAGTCATCGGCTGATCACTTACCAGCAACAATGCACCGGTTGGAATCTTATTGTAGAATCCAACAGTGAATATGGTTGCTGTTTCCATATCGATAGCGTAGGCACGAACTTTCTGAAGATAGTTTTTGAACTCCTCATCATGTTCCCAGACACGACGGTTCGTGGTATAAACAGTACCTGTCCAGTAATCAACACCATAATCGCGGATAGTTGTTGATACCGCTTTCTGCAAGGCAAATGCAGGCAGGGCAGGAACCTCCGCAGGGAAATAATCACCCGAAGTACCCTCTCCACGAATTGCAGCGATGGGAAGGATGAGGTCACCAAGTTTGTTTCTTTTCTTAAGCCCACCACATTTTCCGAGGAATAATGCCGCTTTCGGATGGATAGCTGTTAACAGGTCCATCACAGTTGCGGCTGTGGGACTACCCATTCCAAAATTGACAATTGTGATATCATCTTTTGTTGCACACATCATTGGTTTGCCTTCACCAACAACGGGAACATTGTTCCATTCAGCAAATTTGTATACATAATTACTGAAATTGGTAAGGAGGATGTACTTACCAAAATTTTCAAGCTTCTCGCCGGTATAGCGGGGAAGCCAGTTTTCTACTATTTCTTCTTTTGATTTCATCGAGTCTAATTAATATTTGCGGATCGCAGAGTAGCCCGTTATTGTCTGCCGGGCACTTATCTTTGAGCGACGCTCAAGATTTCAGACATGATAAAGATAATGTATCCTCAATATTCATATAAGATAAAGGAGGAGAATGGAAAGGAAGTGATTTTTGACCCTGCACGAAAAAGCTGGGTGCGGCTCACACCTGAGGAATGGGTGCGTCAGAATTTTTTACAATACCTCCTGCAGGTGTTGAATTATCCTGCATCGCTTGTTGCAGTTGAAAAGGAGCTTCAGCTTGGCGAACTTAAAAAAAGATTCGATCTGCTTGTATACGACAGGCAACACAGGCCGTGGATGATGATTGAGTGTAAATCGATGGATGTTGAACTCAGTGAAGCAGTATTGTCACAGATTCTCAGGTATCATATCGCAGTACCGGTGCCTTATCTTGTTGTTACAAACGGATCCTGGTGTTCGGCATTTCAAAAAAATGAGGGACAGTTGATGCCGCTCGAAAGCATTCCAGTGTACGGGCAGTAAATTCTATGCAGTTTCATCTGTAAGCGTATCCCAGTCCGGATCATCTTCGTTCAACAGCCATTCCAGAACCAATAGCCTTTCCTTTGCCGCACTTTCATGCACATTGCTGGTGTTCTCTCTATCCTCTTTCTGAATATGATTGAAATAAAGTTCAGCCATCTTATAGAAAAGATATTCATCGTGTATGGCGGCAATAGCGCGGTACTTTGGATCTTCAAATATCGGAGACACGTCATCAAGGAGCGGTGGAACTCCGGCAAAGAAATCACCCACAAGTTCTGCATCACACTCTGACGAAGGATCGGGAGCAATATCAACAAGCTTCAATGCCCACGCAAGCAGGTAAGCACCTTCAAACCGGAAAGAAAGTTTTCCTTTTTCTTCATCGCTGTGATGATGTTCGCGGAAAAACATTTTTTCAGTTTCGCCGGCAAACTGCCAGATAGATTCAGTTTTAAGCCAGTCGGCGATGCGGTCTGTTTCACTGTCATTGCTTGCACTAAATGCAGTGGCAAGCAGTATCATGATCCTGGCTGAAGTTTCACCTGGCTCTTTTGAGAAGCCGGAAATATTCAAAGGCATTTCCTTTAATGGAACATCGTTGATGCCATAGGCAATCATCCGGTTCCACAGTTTATCCCATCTCTGTTTTGATATAGATTTTGACATCGCGAACCGCGAAGTTAAATGGAAGGGATCGGTTCAGCGTATACTTCACTTACTTTTTTACCATTGTAAATGATCTGCATCTCTGTAAGGTTCGCAGTATAAGTGTGAACCCCTGCGTGGGCTATCTCTTCAAGGAATTTTGAATAATCTGTTTTGCCCTCCTGGTTATTTTTGATGGCTGCAACTACTGCACTCAGCTCAAAAGTATCGGCGCATTGCAGATCTTCCTCAAAATGACCAGGAACAAAAATTTCCTCAATGATATTGTAAATGAATTTCCGGTCGTGGTTTCTGACGTTGACTTCGTATTTCTCGAAACCTGCTTTGCGCAAATGATGCGCATAATGGGGGTAAGGTTTACCAAATGTGAGTTGTTCTACTTCGCGGATGTGGTCGATGGTAAGCATCTCAAAATGTTTAAATACTCTCCCCACGTCCGTCATGGGGAGAGTAAATTCGGTTTATGGGAAAATACCGAGCTCTGCGTAGCTTGTACCAACCTTGTTGATTGCAACAACATAGGCTGCAGTACGCATATCCGGAATATCTTTATTGTTCTTCCAGACATCCATGATCTCGCGTGTAGCAGCGATCATTGTTTCTTCAAGTCCGCTTCTTACAAGGTCAACTTCTTCAGGACCATGTTTTATAAGATCACGATCTTTTTGATTTACTTCCTTTCCTGTAAGTTCTTCTATCTGTCCAAGAATCTTTGTGTTCAGGTTTTCAGTGAATCTTTTCTCCAGTCTTCCGTAACGTACGTGACTCAGGTTCTTTAACCATTCAAAATAGGAAACGGTTACACCACCGGCATTCAGATACATATCAGGAACAACAAGGATTCCACGGCTTGTGAAATTTTCATCAGCATCAGGTGTAAGAGGACCATTTGCTGCTTCACCAATGATCTTTGCTTTTACTCTTGGAGCGTTTTCTGCGTGAATCACTGCCTCGAGTGCTGCCGGAATAAGAATATCACATTCAAGCTCAAGTGCGTCCGTGTTCTTTGCAAGATTGGTGGCACCAGGGTAGCCAAGTATTGATCCTGTTTTCTTTCTGTGTTCCACAACAGAATCAACGTCAAGACCTGCTTCGTTATAGATCGCACCTTCCCATTCTGCAAGCCCGACAATAAGGGCTCCCGCATCCTGGAAGAATTTCGAAGAGTGGTAGCCCACGTTTCCAAGACCCTGCACAACTACTTTTTTGCCTTCAACACCAACGGTAAGACCAAGATCCTGCATTACGTCATGCATGTTGCATACTTCGCGGAGACCGTAGAAAACACCGAGACCGGTTGCTTCTTTACGTCCGCGTACACCGCCCTGTGATACCGGCTTCCCGGTAACACAACCCTGCGCATCGATTTCGCCGGGACGCATGCTTTGGTATGTATCAACAATCCAGGCCATCTCACGTTCGCCTGTTCCGTAGTCTGGTGCAGGTACGTCAATGCCAGGGCCGATAAAGTTTTTCTTGATGAGTTCTGAAGTATAACGACGTGTAATTTTCTCCAGGTCGTAAGCGGAGTATTTTTTAGGATCGATGGTTATACCGCCTTTCGCTCCTGCAAAGGGAACGTTTACAATCGCGCATTTGTAAGTCATCAAAGCCGCAAGTGCCATAACCTCGTCGAGGTTAACGGTTGTTGCGAACCTGATACCGCCTTTACATGGAAGTTTATGATGCGAATGCTGAACACGGTAGGCCTTGATCACTTCTACTTTGTCGCCAACCTTAACGGGGAAGTGCATACGATAAACTGCGTTGCACTGTTTGATCTGTTCGAGGATTCCGGGGTCCCAGTTTGTGAATTTCGCTGCCTTCTCAAAACTTTTTTCAACGGCGCCGAAAAAACTGTATTCTGACATAGGTACTTATTTATGGTTTACAATCTTAGCCATTTTTTTTCTCCAGCTTTGTTATCTTCCTGTCAAGCCTTATCACGTAAAGAATCAATCCAAGGAAAATAGTAAGCACTACTGCAACCACTACGTAGATCTTTCCTTCGGATCGCATACCGGATGGCTGCTCAGTCGGAATAGTATCCTGCGCGATCGCGAATACACTTAAAAGCAATAACAGGAAGGAGCAGATATATTTTTTCATTTTACAACAGAGTATACTTGGGTTTGTTTTTGCGGGGTAGTTAAATTCTCAGCCTGTTTTTCTTCAAGGATAGCAGTACGCACTTTCAGGGTTGAGATCCATACCCCGAGTAAGGTCCAGCCAAATACAGCAGGCCAGAAAATGATACGAAGACGGGGATCAAGATCACCTCCGCTAAGTCCCGGATTTCCATCAACACCTTTACCTCCCGGATGCAATGATTCCACCAGTCTTGGCAGGATCATGATCATTGGAATATATATACAATAAGCGAAGATGTTATAAACAGCTGCTACACGACCACGTTTGTCAAGGTCGGTCATCGAGTTTCTCAGAACGAAATAAGCGAAATAGATCAGGGTTGCGATAGCTGCACCAATCTGTTTGGGATCATTGTTCCATGGCGAACCCCAGGTATAGTTGGCCCATATCGAACCGGTAACCAGTCCAAGTACACCGAAAACAATTCCTGTTCTTGCAAACTCAGACGCAATCACATCAGACTTCGCAAGCGGGTTCCTTAAAAACTTAATTGAATAAACCAGGGAAACCGTCATCAGGATCATCTGCCCGAACCACATCGGTACGTGAAAGAAGAAGTTCCTGATACTCTGATATAGATTTCCGATCTGAGGTACATCGACAATGAATCCGGCGATAAATGTATATGCCAGTAAAACGATGCTTAATATTTTCCACCAGGCTCCGCGCATAACTTTTTTGTGTGGGGGCAAAATTAGGATAAACAATTCGAAATCGGAATTACATCTGGACGGGTAAAAGCCCGCTTTTTCAGCGGTTTGCAGCGAAAAGGCAGGTTATAAAAATCAGGTTAGTCCTTCCACAAAAACGGGAAGAGTATGATGGCCAGTGCAAGAACAAGCACGTCCAGACCTCCCAGCAGCAGCATAAGCCTGAGTTCATCTGCCTGAAGCACATCCGAAAATGAGGTATTGGATAGCTTCATAAGCAACATTATTTGTGGAATAATTAACGGGAAGCCCATGATCGCCATAAGTGCCGCGTTCTGCTGCGCGCGCGCCGCAATGGCCGCCAGAAACGTGAACACCATACTGAGACTGCATCCGCCAAGACAAACAATACCTGTAAAACGTAGTGGATGCTCCAGTGGGTTACCCAGAAGCAACTGGAACATCAGCAGGCTGATCACGCTCATTACCATCATCAGCACTACATTGAACACGAGTTTAGAGATCACAAAATCCCTTGCCCCGGCAATAGTATAGAAATATAACATACGTCCCCTGCTCTCCTGGAGAAAGCTTTTTGCCACCGCATTCACACAAATAAAAAGCTGGATCATCCAGAATAAACCGTTCCAGATCTTTTCTTCCGGTTTATCCATCGCTAAATACAAAACAAAAACTGTGGAAATTACATATAAAACTATCCCATAAAAGGTGTACTGTTGACGGATCTCGAGTAACAGGTCCTTTTTGACGAGCGCGATGATATGATTGATTTGCCTGATAGTTGATTTTTGAACCGCGAAAATAATATATCGTTATGAAACAATGGATTTGGATTGCATTGGGGGGATTTACCCTGGCCGGATGTTCTGATAAAGAAGATCAGATCACTTCGCTTACTTTCGATCCCGCAGGTAGTGTAAACTACAGTTTTAAAGTTTCCACTGTAACGACTGAACAAGCGTCGTGGGGACCATTAACAGATACTCTGTCTCTGAACTTTTCACTCAGAACCCTGGAAAAAGATACTTCCGGAGACAAATTGTTGTTCCGGATTGACAAGTTGGAAATTGGAAGGGATTCTTTTAATTATTCAAAAGGTGTTACAATTAATAATGTCAGACAGGATATGAAAGCGTTCTATAACAGAACCGATTCAATTGCTGATGCTATGACTGGTGACAGTCTCAAAATAATACTTGACCGGAACGGTGCGCTTGTAAGAATGGAAGGATATGATTCGCTTGCAAAAAGAGTTGCGCAGAAAATGGCCTGTACTCCATCTGAAGTAAAAAACACATTAAGCGACTATATTTCAGAGACTGCGATACGCGATGTGTTTCTTAGATTATTCTGTTACTTACCATCCGGAATGCTCATAAAAAATGGTTCGTGGGTAAACAATACTGTTTATAAGTCGCTTGCGCCGATTAAAAGCAGCAATATGATTACGATCGACAGTGTAATGAAAAATGAAATTGTATTGGATGTCAGGTCAGAGATTTCTGCAGGAACTGAGGGCGACTACTACCTTAGCGGCAAAGGGAAAACCATGATTGTCGCAGACAAGCGTACCGGTATTCCCAAATCATTAAAAACGGTCGAAAAGATTGAAGTAAAACTTTCAAATGGCAGCCGCAACCAGATCAAAATGATTGATGTTAATGTCTCTTCTCAGGATTTCTGATAATAACACTTCCTGCATCTCGGTTCATAAACATCTTTTTCACCCAGCAAAACCTGCGGGCCTTCAGCCTTTCTTCTGTAAGAGTAATTTGCAATATTTCCACACTTCACGCAGATAGCGTGAAGCTTTGTGATGAAATCAGCTTTTGCGAGCAGGTTAGGCATTTGCCCGAACGGTTTTGCGCGAAAGTCCATATCAAGACCTGCTATGATAACTCTTGTACCACCCAAAGCAAGCTGATCACAAACATCAGGAAGCTGGTCATCGAAAAACTGTGCTTCATCAATTCCTACTACATCAACGCCCGCGGCGTATAACAATATTGTTTGAGAATTTTCTATTGGTGTTGACTGGATCGCTGTTTCATCATGCGACACAATGTTCAGTTCATGATATCGTGTATCGATCTTTGGTTTGAAAATCTCCACCTTCAGGTTTGCGATCTTTGCACGTTTTAAACGACGAATAAGTTCTTCCGTTTTACCAGAAAACATTGAACCGCATATTACCTCAATGTAACCTCTCCGCTCGCCTGTTATGTTTGGTTCAATAAACATTTAACTATGAAATAGGTATGAAAATTGTTAACTTTAAATCTAAAATCTCACTGTTTCAAAACCATGGATCGTTTATCACAATTGATTGGCAAGTTAAAAGAACAATCTGAACAAAATGCTGATCATGCACAACTATTGATCACAACGCAAATGATAGAATCAGAATTGCGTTTATTGATTGCTCTGCCAGGCAGGCCTGCAGCGGCTTCCAAGATCTCTGTAGTTATGCCTGCGGCACGTGCGTTCAAAAGAGAAGAGGTGCTTGCAACCACAGAAGAAGTAGTTGAACAGGAAGAAATCACACAGCCGGAACCACCAAAGAAAAATGGTTCCAATCATCATAATGAAAAGCCTGAAACCAACGGTTATCAATTTGATCCGCTGGTCGAAATACCTACACTTTCACATCAGCATACCCCGAAAGAGCTTAACGAATTAATGGCCGCACCTGATTTTTCTCTTAACGATAAGTTAAAAGAACAGGTTCTTGAGATTGGTCATATTCTTACAGATGCGCCAATTAAAGATCTCAAAAAAGGAATCGGTATCAATGATCGTTTTGTGTTTATCAATGAGCTTTTCCGTGGCGATGAAGTGATGTACGAACGCAGTCTCAAAACAATCAATGGATTCAGAATTCTTGCAGAAGCAGAATACTGGATCGAAAGAGAATTGAAGGTTAAACTTGGTTGGGATGATACCAGGGAAACCACAAGACATTTTTACCAACTGGTTCGCCGCAGATTTCTTTGATCACCATAACGATAACTCGTTCTCAATATAACGGAGTATGGCTTCCGTTGCACCTCTGTTCTGGTTGGTATAATCCAGTGCGGCTTTGCAGGCAGCTTCATATTCCTGCTTGTCTGTGAGTAAACGGTTCATTGTCTTCTCAAGGTCAAGTGCATTGCCTGCTGTGTATGCACCACCAGCCTCAAGCAGCCCGATGGCTTCCCAGAATTTATCGAACACTGGTCCGAAAAATACCGGCTTTCCATAAACTGAGGCTTCCAGGATGTTGTGAATACCATCGTTCCCAAAACCACCTCCAACATAAGCAATCGTTGCATAGTGATAAAGCTTTGAGAGCATACCTATGTTGTCTATGATCAGCACATTCGCTGCCGCATTTTTTGGAATGGTAGGGTTGTTATAAGTTGATTTCCATTTTGAAAACCGGACAGTATTTGTAAACAACTGCTCGGTTGTTTTCAAATGAGCCTCGTCTATTTCATGCGGTGCTATGATGAAACGGATATCCTGATGTGTGTTGGCGTAATGATCCAGTTCTTCTTCATCCTCCTGCCAGGTACTTCCGGCTACGATAACAGGATGGTTCCCGCAAAATGCATCAATTTCAGGAATGGGGGAAAAAGTCCCCGCAATTGCAGCAACCCTATCGAACCTGGTATCTCCATTCACCGTATACGATGGCACAGCGGGTAAGGTGCTCAAAAGCTCTGCTGAAGCTTGTTTTTGCAGAAACAGATGTCTGAAAAAACCCAGCATGCTCCGATGGAGCGATCCATACCATTTGAAAAAAGCCTGATCTCTCCGAAACAAACCTGAAATAAGGATCAATGGAATATTCCTGTTTTTCAGCTCCCGCAAAAAATAATACCAATATTCATATTTCACCCACAACACAAGATCAGGGCGGATCAGATCAACAAAACGCCTTGCATTTTTTGCAGAATCTATTGGTAAGTAACAAATAAGATCAGCTCCGGCATAGTTTTTTCTTACTTCGTACCCCGATGGGGAAAAAAACGTGATGATGATCCTTGCCGGCCGGTTATGTTGTTTTATACCTTCTATTATCGGGCGGCCCTGTTCAAATTCACCAAGAGAGGCACAATGCATCCAGATCACGGGACCCCGGTTCGGGATCTTCTGCAGCTCTCTCCATTCCCGCTCAATACGCGCAAACAATTTTTTGCGTCCATTGAGCCAGAGTTTTGCCTTTGGGTTGAATGGTGCAAGTAATCTTGCCCCGATCCCATAGAGATATATGAAGAAATTGTAAAATAACACGGCCATACCGGCAAATTTATCAATGGAGCTTTGATAGTAGCGGAATATTCTTATTTTTATCGCAGATTAACTCCGTTCTACGCCCTATCGATTGCATAAACCACTTTTTTACAGTAGGTTTGTGGCCGTTAAAAATGGAAAATTTGTCTATGCGGCCAATACAAATGGTTGATTTACAGTTACAGTACGCAAAAATTAAAGATGCCGTTGATGCGGGCATCCACGCTGTGCTTGATTCAGCCGCTTTTATTAATGGAAAGGCTGTCACCGACTTTTCCGCCTCTCTTGCGACTTATCTCGGAATAAAACATGTGATCCCCTGCGCAAATGGTACAGATGCGTTGCAGATCGCTATGATGGCACTCGACCTGAAACCAGGTGATGAGGTTATCACTCCTTCCTTCACATACGTCGCAACAACTGAGGTAATTGCTTTGCTCGGGCTAAAACCCGTTTTCGTGGAGGTTGATCCAAAGACCTTTTGTATCGATCCTGCCGCGGTTGAAGCAGCAATAACTCCAAAAACAAAAGCAATCGTTCCTGTGCATCTGTATGGTCAGTCTGCCGATATGGAAGCGATCATGGAGATTGCCCAAAAACATAATCTGTACGTTATTGAAGATAACGCACAGGCAATCGGCTCTGATTTTCAATTCAAAGATGGTACAGTTAAAAAGAGCGGAACCATCGGAACTATCGGAACCACCTCATTCTTCCCTTCCAAAAATCTTGGATGTTATGGAGACGGCGGAGCAATGTTTACCAATGATGATGAATTGGCGACTAAGCTCAGGATGATTGCAAACCATGGTCAGAGCAAACGATACTATCACGACCTGGTTGGTTGTAACAGCAGACTTGACAGTATGCAGGCAGCCGTACTTAACGTTAAACTTCCCAAACTGGATGAATATATATCAGCACGCCGTGCAGCTGCTGACTTCTACGATAATGCTTTTGCCGCCAGTAACCAAATAACTACTCCGTTCCGTGCGCCTTACAGCAAGCATGTATTTCATCAATACACGCTGATACTGGAAGGAGTTGACAGGGACGCCCTGAATTCATATCTCGCAGAAAATCAGATTCCTTCCATGATCTATTACCCGGTACCGGCGCACAAACAGCAGATGTTCGCAGCCTTTGGTGGCAGCGACTATGTGCTGAAAACAACCGACTGGCTCACCGAAAGGGTAATATCACTTCCTATGCATACCGAACTCGATCAAGAACAATTAAATCTTATCACGTCAAAAGTCTTATCATTTATAAAATAGCTACTAGTAGCTAAACTTTAAAAACTCCTACAATCATGAAAATTGCTGTTATCGGAACCGGTTATGTTGGATTGGTAACTGGTACTTGTTTCGCTGAAACTGGAAACGATGTTACCTGCGTAGATATTGACCAATCGAAAGTTGATAAATTATCTAACGGACAAATTACCATTTACGAACCCGGCCTGGAAAAGTTGTTCCTTCGTAACGTACGCGAAGAAAGACTTCGTTTCACAACTAAACTGGCTGATGGAATCAAAGATGCGGAGATCATTTTCCTTGCACTTCCTACACCTCCTGGTGAAGACGGTTCAGCTGATCTGAAATATATTCTTGGTGTTGCCAAGGACCTCGGTAATATCCTTACCGGTTACAAAGTTATCATCGACAAGAGTACTGTTCCTGTAGGTACTTCTGAAAAAGTAAGAAAGGCAATTGAAGCAAATTACAAAGGTGAGTTTGATGTAGCTTCAAACCCTGAGTTTCTTCGCGAAGGAGTTGCTGTTGATGACTTCATGAAACCTGACCGTGTTGTTATCGGTACAGAGTCTGAAAGAGCACGCAAGATCCTTGGTGAATTGTATGCACCATTTGTTCGCCAGGGAAACCCTATCATCTTTATGGATGAGCGTTCTGCTGAACTTACAAAGTATGCTGCAAACTCATTCCTTGCAACAAAGATCTCTTTCATGAACGAGATCGCGCAATTGTGTGAGCGTGTAGGTGCTGATGTTGATATGATTCGTCTCGGTATTGGTAGCGATGAGAGAATCGGTAAGAGATTCCTTTTCCCTGGTATCGGATATGGTGGTAGCTGTTTCCCTAAGGATGTACAGGCACTCGTAAAATCTTCCCAGGAAGTTAACTACGATTTCCAGATCCTTAATGCAGTTATGGATGTAAACGAAAAACAAAAGTTACATCTTATGCCAGGCATCAAAAAGTACTTTAAGGATGATCTTAAAGGAAAGAAATTTGCTATCTGGGGTCTTGCTTTCAAACCAAACACTGATGATATCCGTGAAGCACCAGCTTTATACATCATCGATGCATTGCTTGAAGCAGGTGCAACTGTTGAAGCATTCGATCCTGAAGCAATGCCAAACGTAAAGGGTGTTGTAGGTGATAAGATCAAGTATAGCGAAAATCAATATGATTGTCTTGAGAATGCAGATGCATTGATCATTGCAACAGAATGGAACGAGTTCAGAACACCAAACTTCCTTAAGATGGTTTCATCACTTAAGAACAAGGTGATCTTCGATGGCCGTAACCTTTTTGAAACAGCAGCAATCCAGAAACTTGGATTCTACTACGAAAGCATCGGTCGTCCATCAAAAACTGCAACTCACTAATCAAAGCAAGCATGTCTAAAAAAAGAATATTAATTACAGGTGCGGCCGGGTTTCTCGGCTCGCATCTTTGTGATCGTTTCATAAAGGAAGGATACCAGGTTGTTGGTATGGATAACCTGATCACCGGTGACCTGAAAAACATCGAACATCTTTTTAAACTTGAATCATTCGAGTTTTACCATCATGATGTTTCCAAGTTTATTCATGTTCCGGGAAATATTGATTATATCCTTCACTTTGCATCACCTGCAAGTCCGATCGACTATCTCAAGATCCCGATCCAGACTTTGAAAGTAGGTTCACTTGGTACGCACAATTGTCTTGGCCTGGCTAAAGCAAAAAATGCGAGAATCCTCGTGGCATCTACATCAGAGATCTATGGTGATCCGAACGTGCATCCGCAGAACGAAGAATACTGGGGTAATGTTAACCCGATTGGTCCGCGTGGTGTTTATGATGAAGCAAAACGTTTCCAGGAAGCAATGACGATGGCGTATCACACCTTCCATGGTGTTGAAACCCGCATCATCCGCATCTTTAATACTTATGGTCCGAGAATGCGACTTAATGATGGTCGTGCACTGCCGGCATTCATTGGCCAGGCGCTGAGAGGTGAAGATCTTACAGTGTTTGGAGATGGAAGCCAGACAAGATCATTCTGTTATGTTGATGATCTTGTAGAAGGAATCTATCGTCTTCTGCTGAGTGATACGCCATACCCTGTCAACATCGGTAATCCGGATGAGATTTCATTGAAAGATTTCGCTGAAGAGATCATCAAACTTACAGGTACCAACCAGAAGATCGTTTATAAACCATTACCGGTTGACGATCCGAAACAACGCCGCCCGGATATTACCCGTGCACGTGAAGTACTTGGCTGGGAACCAAAAGTAGCCCGCGCAGAAGGTCTGAAGATCACTTATGAATACTTCAAATCATTGCCGAAAGAAGAATGGATGAAGCAACCAAAGGAATTCGTTAGCCAGAAGTAAGCTTCATTTCAACGGTACCACTTTAAAAAAGATCAACGTTTTGTCAACACCCAGAAAAATCATGATCACGGGGGGAGCCGGCTTTATCGGCTCCCATGTAGTTAGATTATTTGTAAACAAGTATCCGCAATACGAGATCGTGAATGTGGATGCGTTGACATATGCCGGCAATCTTGAAAATTTAAAGGACGTACAGGCTGCACCAAACTATAAATTTGAAAAGGCCGACATTACGGACGAAAAGAAGATCACATCTCTTTTCGAAAAGTATGCTTTTGATGCTGTGATACATCTTGCAGCTGAAAGCCATGTTGACCGCTCGATCATCGATCCTCTTTCATTTGTAAAAACAAATGTTATGGGTACAGCAAACCTGCTCAATGTTTGCAGAAACGCATGGAAAGATGGTCAGAGTAATAAATTGTTCTACCACGTTTCAACAGATGAAGTGTATGGTTCTCTTGGCGAAGAAGGATTCTTCACAGAAGAAACCCCTTATGATCCAAGATCTCCATACTCAGCTTCGAAGGCTTCTTCGGATCACCTTGTAATGGCGTATTACCATACATTTCATTTTCCCGTGGTGCTCTCCAATTGTTCCAACAACTACGGATCACATCATTTCCCGGAGAAACTCATCCCGCTCATGATCAACAATATCAG
>JBEVNF010000494.1:0-11010 GCA_040508255.1 Flavitalea sp. | reverse complement strand
TCCTAAATGTTGCGGTTCTTTCATTGAAACGTTTGAGATCGATTGTTTTCTCCTGTTCATTTGTATTCATGACACACATCACTGTCTGTGAAGTTGTGTATCTGAAATAGACATAGACCCCATCTTCAGGTACGAATTGCATCATCTTTCCTTTGGTGATAGCAGAGGATGTTTTCCTGAAATTCGCGAGCTTTTTAGTATAATCAAAAATCTCATTTTCTGGCTGGCTTCGCCCGGATGCTGTAAACTTGTTATCCTTATCACCTTCCCAGCCGCCCGGGAAATCAAGCCTTACAAGCCCATCGGGATTCGCAAAGTTTTTCATCAGGATCTCAGTTCCATAATAGAGTTGTGGGATGCCGCGATAGGTCAGTAACCAGGCGAGACCCATCTTCATTTTCTCCCTGTCCTCTCCTATCACTGAATAAAATCTGCTCACATCATGATTATCCAGGAAGATCACATTTTTAAATGCATCCGCATACACGAAATCATTCGATGCAGTGAGGTACATCCGATTCACGCCTTCCGTCCAGCCAAATGCCTGTGTTAATGCGGGAAGAATGCCATAAAGGTTGAGTTGAAAATCTGTAACACCGGGCAGATTGCTTTTGAAAGCGATATCATATTTGTTCTTTGCGAAGAAGCTTTGATTCGTTACTCCATGCATCCAGGTTTCACCAAACATATGAAGGTTGGGAAATTCATCAATCAGTGCCTTGTTGCAACGATTCATGAAATCGAGATCATTGTAGGCATAGGTATCAATGCGCCATCCGTCAAGTCCGTATTCTTCTGTTGACCAGACCGCATGCTGGATCAGGAAATTTGCAACAAAGGGATTGTTCTGGTTCAGGTCGGGCATGGATGGCACAAACCAGCCATCACTCATTTTCTTTTTGTCAATTGCCGAAACATAAGGATCCATCAGCGTCTGATCTTTGTAGGTTGTATTGGTGTATTGTGGCCACCAATGAAACCAGCTGCTGTCGGGTAATTCACGGTACAGGTGATGTTCGATACCAATATGGTTGTACACCGCATCCTGGATGATCTTCATGCCGCGGTTGTGCAACCCAGTTATAAGACTGTGATAGGCTTCATTTCCACCAAGACGTTTATCAACCTGGTAATGATCAGTAAACGCATAACCATGTTCTGAACGGTTGGGCATATCGTTTTCCAACACAGGATTTAACCAGAGTGCTGTTACCCCAAGATCCTGCAGATAGTCAAGATGATTTTCGATCCCTTTCAGATCACCACCATGACGATGAAAGATTTCGGAACGGTTCAAAGTCTGATCACGATATCCGGCAATTTTATCATTGGATGGATCACCATTACTGAACCTGTCAGGCATGATCAGGTACATCAGATCTGATGGGTTGATGCCAACTATTCTCTTCGATCCGTCTTCTTTATTCTTTGCCTTCAACAGGTAAGTAAAACTGTTACCACCAGTCAGCGACACTTTGAACTTTCCTGGTTTTACGCCTGCTGCAAGTACCAGATCGATTGCTATATAATCGTTATTGGAAAACTTTGAAACCTTACTCACGGTAACACCAGGATAACTTATGGAAGCACGTGGACCACCCTTTCCAATTTCGGGCGCATGAACAAGCAACTGAAGTTTTTTGTTCTTCATACCTGTGAACCAGTGAGTGGGATAGACTTTCAGCGAATCTGCCGCAATACCGCGAATACAGATCAGCAAAAGTATCAGCAGTAATTTTTGTTTCATGCCTGCAGTTTTTAGAAGATCATTTTGATTTCAACCTGATCGCACCGGGATCATAAACATAGATCACACTCGCAGCGGCGCATAACATAAAGATGCCTGAAAGCGTCAATGCATGAACAGGCTGACTGTTATAAAGATGTTTTACCATCGGACCACTTACGATACCATTTAAGATTTGCGGCAACGTGATAAAGAAATTGAAGATCCCCATATAGATACCCATTTTACCTGCAGGTATTGAACTGGCAAGGATCACATAAGGCATCGCCAGAATACTTGCCCATGAAATACCAACACAAACCATTGAGAAAATGAGAAATTCTTTGTTGGGTGCGAAATAAAATGAGATCAGACCGATCCCACCAATAACAAGCGACATCGCATGTGTTTGTTTGCGTCCTATCTTCCTTGCAATGGTTGGAAGCAACAATGCATAGATGGTAGAAACTGCATTGTAAACGCCAAAGATCACTCCTGTCCATTCCTGTGCTTCCCGGTATCCTTTGGAACTTTTGTCATCAATGGACAATCCGAATATATGCGTTGCAATTGAATCAGTCGTAAACACCCACATTCCAAACAAAGCAAACCATGAGAAGAACTGTACAAGTCCAAGCTGCTTCATCGTTTTTGGCATCTTCACCAGGTCGGAAAATATATTTCCCAAACCTTTGCCGTGATCATCACTCACACCATGATATGCTTCATATTCAGCGGGCGGATATTCTTTTGTTTTGATGACGGTCCAGATGATCGCCGCAATAAAAACAGAAGATCCTATATAGAAAGAGAACTTAACATTATCTGCCACTACTCCTTCCGGTGCTTCGTTGGAAACACCAACCCAGTTGTTTAGTATGTATGGAAGAAAAGAACCTGCAACAGCACCAACACCGATCAGGAAAGTCTGGATTGAAAAACCGAGTGTTGTCTGTGAATCAGGAAGATTATCTGCAACCAGCGCCCTGAATGGTTCCATGGCCAGGTTAAAACAGGCATCCATGATCATCAGAAAACCTGCACCGATCAACACAAGCGGAGCGATCGCACCAAGTATTCCCGCATTAGGCATCAATGCGAGTGCACTTGCTGAAAGCAGCGCGCCTGCAAGGAAATACGGTTTTCTTCTTCCCAGTTTATTCCAGGTTCTGTCGCTGTAGTGACCAACAATAGGTTGAACAATCAGACCAACCAAAGGTGCAGCAAGCCAGAACCAGGAAAGATGTTCAACATCTGCACCATAGTTTCTTAAAATACCACTTGCGTTGGAAGTCTGCAAAGCGAAGCCAAACTGTATTCCGAGAAAGCCAAAACTCATGTTGAAGATCTGCCAGAAATTGAGCAGCGGTTTGGTCTTAAGTGCAGCACCCGATGCTGGTGAGGTTGGGGTAAGAGACATAGCAATCGTTTAGTAAACATGTATCAGTTACATGTTGTATAAATGTAATAAAAAAAGCCAGCTTATTGCTCAATTCAAATTGCTTTGAATCGGGTGACAATAAACCGGCTCTATAACTGGACGGTTATATAAAAAAATTAAAGATTATCAGATCACAAATCCGTTTGGAATGATCGCGCCTTTCTTAACAACGATCACACCATCCTTCACTGTATACAAACTATGATCAGCGCTTTCAAGATGTGGTCCGCCATTGATGCGAACATCATTACCAATACGACAGTTCTTGTCGATTATCGCATTGCGGATATAACATCTTTCACCGATACCGAGTTTAGGTAAACCTTTCTCCTGTGAATAAGCCATGTCCTCGATCGTTTCGTAATAATCAGTACCCATAATGTAACTGCTTACGATTGTGGTTCCGAGACCAATACGGCTGCGTATACCGATCACACTGTTTTCTACACGGCTTGCCTGGATAATACAACCTTCTGCAATAATGGTTTTTTCAAGCGTTGTGCCGCTGATCTTTGCAGGAGGCAGCATACGGGCGCGGGTGTAAACTGCATTGGAATTATCAAACAGGTTGAAAGGAGGGATGTCTGCGGTAAGTGACAGATTCGCTTCAAAGAACGAATAGATATTACCGATATCTGTCCAGTAGCCACCATACTGGTAGCTTACAACCTTGTATTTGTCGATTGATGACGGGATGATCTCTTTACCGAAATCGGCAGAATCTTTATGTTCTTCCGTAAGCAGATCATAAAGCATTTTGCGATTGAAAATGTAAATACCCATTGAAGCGAGGTAGTTACGGCCAAGTGCCTGCATTTCTGCACCGGTATCACTTACCCAGTCAGGCAGCAATTCCTTTTTTGGCTTTTCAATAAATGAAGTGATATAGGTTTCTTCATTTGATTTAAGAATACCAAACTCAGGAGCATCACGCGCGATAACCGGGATAGTCGCAACAGTGATGTCGGCACCTTTTTCTTTATGGTTCTCGATCATTTCCTGGAAGTCCATCTGGTAGAGCTGGTCACCGGAAAGGATCAGTACATATTCAAAATCGTGTTGGTTCAGGTGACGCAGTGACTGACGAACCGCATCGGCAGTACCCTGGAACCATGATGGGTTATCAGGTGTTTGCTCTGCTGCAAGTATGTCAACAAAAGCACTACTGAACACGCTGAAGTGATAGGTATTCTTGATGTGCTTGTTTAGTGAGGCTGAGTTGAACTGTGTTAACACAAACATCCTTGTGATGCCTGAATTGATACAGTTGGAGATCGGGATGTCAACTAAGCGATATTTACCTGCAATCGGTACCGCGGGTTTTGAACGGCTGGCTGTAAGCGGGTACAATCTCGTACCGGCCCCACCTCCTAAAATAATAGCAAGCACTTTCTGGGTCATAACATTCGTTTTTTATAGAATCTTCTATGCATAAATATATCGAACTATTCAGGATATTTCTTCATTGTAATACTAAACCCGTTCGTACAAGCTAATCTTAACTCAGATCATGCTTTCGTAAAGCGATACATATTGTTTCACACTGCTCTCCCAACTAAAGTCAAGCTGCATCAATGTGCTGCGGATACTGTTCATTTTTTTCTTGTCACGATACAGTTCTACCGCACGGAACACACCATGAGAAATATCTCCAACACTTGCATAATCATAACATATACCATATCCGCCCTTATCGCCGTAATCAATAACGGTATCCCGTAACCCGCCGGTGCGTCTCACCATCGGTATTGTGCCATAACGCATTGCGTACATCTGGTTCAGACCGCAGGGCTCAACCCGCGATGGCATCAGCAGGAAGTCGGCACCCGCATACATCACGTGGCTAAGGGTCTCATTGTATCCAATGAAGACATTGTAATCATATTGCGAAAGTGGTTGTAAACCGCGGAAAGCATTTTCGACTTCCGGCTGCCCGCTGCCCAGCATCAGGAAATTCATTTTTCTTCCAACAAAATAAAAAGTATCACTGATCACCTGTGGAATAAGATCAGCACCTTTCTCCCCTACGAGTCTGCCGATAAACACGATCAGCGGCTTTTCAAAATCAAGATTGAACTGTTCACAAAGCTGCATCTTGTTTTTTGCTTTACCTGCATCGGCGGTTGTTTTCGTATACTGGTGACTGATATATGTATCCACTTTCGGATCCCATACATCTACATCGATGCCATTAAGTATACCACTGCATTTACCTTTTTCATATTCGAATAAAGCTTCAAGTCCATTACTCATGTACTTGAGTTCTTCGAGATAGCTTGGGCTAACGGTTGTTACCTTGTCGGCACACTTGATACCGGAAGCAAGCGGATTGATCGTGTTCTTCCAGTCAAGCATCCCCCACTTCCACATATCCCATTCAGGAATGTAGCTGCTGCGATCCCAACCCATCCAGCCCTGGTATTCGGCATTATGTATTGTAAGAACAGAAGGAACTGATTTGAGGCTTCCATAACGATAGCTATGCTTCATCATGAATGGAATCAGTGCAGTATGATGATCGTGACAGTGAACAACATCAGGTTTATGTTGCCAGGCATTTACCCAGTCAAGCACACAGATCTGAAACGCGGTGAATCTCTCGGTATCATCATCATAACCATAAACCTTTTCGCGATCGAGCAGGTTGTTGATGTCAAGGAGATAAAGATCGAAACCGAGCTTGTTTGTCTTTTCCTTAATAACAGTGAATTCAAAAAACCAGTTGCCGAGATTGGAACCGCCTTTGTGTACAACTTCCCATTCATTGGCGTAAAGGAACTTTGTGCGGTACATGGGCATTACAACCTTTGCAGTGTGCCCGAGGTTATTCAGGTATTTCGGCAGTGCGCCTACCACATCACCTAATCCACCTGCCTTTGCCACCGGGTAACATTCTGCTGAAACGTGAAGTATTTCCATGCTAAGTAATCTAATGGATTTGAGTGAATAACAAATTCAATTTAGGAAGGTTTTGGAAATCAATCACTATTGAAAGGAAAAATTTTTCAGCCGGGAAAAACTTGGTACTTTCAGCCCCTTATTAACATATTGAAGTATTCTGCTTATGAACCAGGTTAAACAACCAACCAACACCGGAGCGTTAGCGACATTAGTCATTGTATTTTTCTTCTGGGGTTTTATTGCTGCATCAAATAGTATATTAATTCCATTTTGTAAGGAACATTTTCAACTCAGCCAGTTTCAATCACAGCTGATCGGTTCAGCATTTTATGGTGCGTATTTCATTGGTTCACTTATTCTTTTTATTGCATCAAACAGTTCAGGTAAAGATATCCTGAACAAGATCGGATATAAAAAAGGGATCATCTATGGATTACTTATTTCAATTGTAGGAGCACTACTGATCATTCCTTCTGCAAATGCAAATTCATTTCCTGCTATACTCGCTTCTTTGTTTGTTGTTGCACTTGGTTTCTCATTGCAGCAAACTTCTGCACAACCATTCGCGATCGCACTTGGTGATCCATCAACCGGTTCACACCGTTTAAACCTTGCAGGTGGTATCAACTCATTTGGTACAACACTGGGCCCGATCATCATCAACATATTTCTTTTCGGCGCGCCAGGTGCGCAGGCTAAAGAAGTTACCATCACAAACATTAATACACTTTACCTGATCGTTGCAGGTGTGTTCCTTGCGGTTGCCATTCTGTTTGCGGTTTCAAAACTTCCATCAGGTAAAAACGATGACAAGTTTGAGAAAGCAAATAAGGCAGCAGGCTCACTCATGCTGATGACAGGAGCTATTGTGATCCTTATCCTTATTGGTCAGTTAACTGAGGTTGCAAAACTTCCTTTGCTTGTTATGACCATTGTTGCGGTGATAGGAATTCTTTTCTACTCAAACAGCCAGGCTATCAAAAGTCCGGAAGGTTGGGGAGCAATGAGATACGAACAACTGATCTATGGTATGATCGGGATCTTTGTATATGTTGGTGTGGAAGTTACTATCGATAACAACTTTGGTGCATTGTTACTTACGCCTGGTTATCTTACTGCTGAAGGACTTTCAGAAAGCACAATCTCAAAATATATTTCACTTTACTGGGGCAGTCTTATGATCGGCCGTTGGACAGGTGCGGTTTCTGTATTCAATCTTTCATTATTTTATAAGAGAATTGCAACAGTTGTTGTTCCTTTCATAGCTTTTGGTGTGATTCTTTTTGCAAATCATATCAATGGAAAAGATGTAACTGATCTTTATGCATTTTCGATCTGGATTCTGATAGCTATCCTCGCATTCTTCTACGGACAGGAAAAACCGGTTAAAACACTGATCACAGTTTCTGTTCTTGGAACCGTTGCAATGCTGATCGGTATCTTCACAACAGGTATTACTTCTGTTTATGCATTTATGGCCGGTGGTCTTTGCTGCTCTGTTATGTGGCCTTGTATCTTCTCACTTGGTGTTGGCGGACTTGGAAAATATAC
Organism: Flavitalea sp.; assembly: GCA_040508255.1. Lineage (GTDB taxonomy): Bacteria > Bacteroidota > Bacteroidia > Chitinophagales > Chitinophagaceae > DATHKG01. The sequence goes on along the minus strand of JBEVNF010000494.1, from coordinate 3,391 downwards.
CAGCCAGGGTTCTGCATTCCTTGTAATGATGATCCTTGGGGGTGCAATCGTTCCACCTTTACAGGGTTCATTGGGTGACTACCCTGCTATCGGGTTCCATAATTCATACCTGATCGCAGCGGTATCGTTTGCATTACTTGCCGGAATTGCCGTTAAGCTGAGAAGTGTTCTTACCAAACAGGGTCTTAATTTTGATGATCAGATCGCTGGTGGTCACTAAACACCTGATTTGGCTGTCATAAAGCCTGAAAAACAAAGTTTCTTAATAAATATATCCTTGAAGAGCCCGGGTAATTCTGATTACACCGGGCTTTTTTTGCAAGAATTAAATAGATTTGCAACCCCGGCAGCAAGACCTGCCGGCGTGAACGTGAACGAAAACATTACTCTTAACAGATTATGGAAAATACAGGTTCTTCTCTTGACGCGTTGGTAATAGGGATCGATATAGGTGGTACAGGTACCAAGTTTGGTATCGTTGACCGCAATGGTAATGTTCTGTTTTCAAGTGAGATCTCAACCAGGAAACATGCAGATGTCGATAGTTTTATAGATGAACTCTATGATAGTCTTTACCCGCTGATAGTTAAGGCAGGCGGACAGGGTCGTATAAAAGGAATTGGTGTTGGCGCGCCAAACGGCAACTTCTACACAGGTACCATCGAATACGCACCAAACCTGCCATGGAAAGGAATTATCCCGTTGGCAAAACTGATCAGGGATAAATTTCAATTGCCTGTTTCTTTAACCAATGATGCGAATGCAGCAGCCATTGGTGAAATGATGTATGGTGCGGCTCATGGTATGAAGGATTTCATCATGATCACGCTGGGTACCGGTGTGGGTAGTGGTATCGTTGCAAACGGTCAGCTGGTGTATGGTCACGATGGTTTTGCAGGTGAACTTGGACACACGATCATCATCCCAGACGGTCGGCTTCACCAGGGAACAGGAAAATATGGATCTCTTGAAAGCTATGCATCTGCAACAGGTGTGATGCTGACTGCTATAGAACTGCTGGAAAAAAGCAAAGAGCCTTCGCTTCTCCGCGATGTGCCAAAAGAAAAACTGGATTCAAAGGCAGTTTATGATGCAGCTATCCAGGGCGACAAACTCGCAAAAGAAATCTTTGAATTTACAGGTAAGATCCTTGGTCTTGCGCTCGCGAACTTCATTATGTTCTCCAGCCCGCAGGCGATCATTTTGTTTGGCGGTCTTACAAAATCCGGTGATTATATATTGAAACCTACGCGTGAGTCAATGGAAGCGAATCTGATCCAGGTGTTCCAGAATAAGGTGAGAATACTGGTGAGTCATCTCAAAGAATCAGATGCCGCTATCCTTGGTGCGAGTGCGCTTGCCTGGGACCTAAAGTAGGGCGCGGGAGTGCTGTTGTCTCGCTGTGTTTCCGCCTTCAGCTACAGTCAGTCACTCTGGTATAAATGCGGAAACAAGGCGAGAGAACAGCAGCTCGCGCACCCTTGCAGTTACCTCGTAAGTGCAAGAGTTAGGTGGCCGGAGTTACCAAATTTGCAATGGACAGTTCTTGTAATGGTAATTATTGATTTCAGCGGATCAAGAACACCGCCGGTACCGGTCGTTCAGTTCCTTTGTCGGAAGGTTTGATGGTTGGCTTGCCGTTTACGAGCATGCTGCTGCTGCCACCACCATCGAGGTTCAGGGCTTCCTGGCATCCGAGATCGAGAAGGATCTGTGCTTCTTCGGCGAGGGTTGCACCTTCAGCCTGGCCGGGAAATCTGCCTTCGATCACGAGTATGATCAGTTTTTTCCCTTTGGTGTATCCCATGGCTGTGCGCGGATGTTTGTCTGATTCACCATTTACAAACATCTGTTCTTCCTTGTTGGTGACTCTCAGTTTTTTGTTTTGAATCAGGACGGGACCGCCACCTATTGCGGTTTCAACTTTCCACCATTTCCATTTGTCAAAAGTGTTTAGATCTGAAAACGACGGATCAGATTTTTTGCCCGCCGCAATGATTGGCCCACGCTCAAATGCATAAGCATAGCGTTGTGAGGTATCGGTGAAGATCCATGCTACATCAGGCTTTCGGTTGTATGTAATTCCAATTGCCCCGCGGGATGGATAATAGAAGGTATCTGTTTTTTTGCTTTTGAGCGCAACTACATTGTAAGCTTTGAGTTCACCATCCTTTACAACCATGTTCAGATTCTGGTTGGTTTCGAATGAGAAGAAGGTACCATTCACAACAACGATCGGTGAATCTTCTCTTAAGAAATACTGTGAAGGAGTATAACGTTTTCCATCACCTACCTGTGTAGTGAATTTTCGTTTCTGATCTTTCAGATTGGCTATAACATAGTAAGCTTTGAAAGGACGACCAGCAAGTGAATCATTGGTACGAAACACTTTTACTGAAGAAGGCAGCTTGCCGTATTCAGAAGATACATTCGTCCATCTGAGCTGACCATAAACAGAATTTCCTGCTGTAAGCAGCAGGAAACTGAGTATATTGATACAAGTGTATTTGATGTTCCTGGTATAATTCAAAATATGCTGTTTTGAATTAAAACTACCGATTTATTTAATCCGCCGGTAGTTAAGAAAAGGTTGCCTGATTAAGCAACTGCCTCTTTGGTTTGCAGCCACTGGTTGCGGCCGTAACCCGGGATAACATGTCTTTCACTATGATAAGAAGAACGCACAAGCGGGCCGCTTTCAACATAATCAAGACCCAATTCGTAACCGATCTCTTTGTATTCCTTGAATTCATCAGGATGTACAAAACGATGTACATGCAGATGTTTTTTTGTTGGTTGCAGGTACTGACCAATAGTCACTACATCAACACCATTGTCTGCAAGATCACGCAATGTCTGGATCACTTCTTCTTTGGTTTCACCAAGACCAAGCATGATACCGCTTTTGGTACGCATACCACCCTGCTTTAATACTTTAAGCACTTCCATGCTGCGACGGTATTTTGCCTGGATACGAACCTGGCGGGTCAGTCTTTCAACTGTTTCAATATTGTGAGAAACCACTTCAGGAGCTGCTTCAACAATACGTTGAATATTTTCAACCTGTCCCTTGAAATCAGGGATCAGTGTTTCAAGCGTTGTATCAGGATTCAGAGCTTTAACCGCGCGGATGGTGTTGTACCAGATGATACTGCCACCATCTTTTATCTCATCACGATCCACCGAAGTAAGCACAGCGTGTTTTACTTTCATAAGGTTGATAGCTTCGGCTACACGTTGGGGTTCGTCCCAATCAACTGGTGCAGGTCGGCCGGTTGCAACGGCGCAAAAGCCACAGCTGCGGGTACAAACATTACCCAGGATCATAAAGGTTGCAGTCCCTTCGCCCCAGCACTCACCCATGTTCGGGCAGTTACCACTCTCACAGATC
>JBEVNF010000199.1:0-8999 GCA_040508255.1 Flavitalea sp. | reverse complement strand
CCAAACACAGTCTCAGCGTATATTATATCGCCATCGAAAAGTTCCGCGAGAAACTTGTGATCGAGTTCCGGTGAGAATTGGAAATTGTTACCAAAGTCGGAATTCATACAGAGGCTATAGGATGTTATACAATGAGTTTCTATTTTGTAGCGTTATACTACGTCAAACCCGTAAAACAACAAATTATAATCCAAACCTCAAAACTAACCCCATGAAAAAATTAGTGACCCTTACTGCGGTCCTTATTTGCTGCCTTATGTTATTCAGTGTGTCGTTATTTGCACAGGCCGGATGTTCGTTGTTACAGGCAAACAATACCCTTACTTCAATCAGCGCGCCTAAAATGAGTTACTGGTCAGGTCTGATGGAATTACCATTCCTGTTGATCTCTGTATTTTTTGCTTTTGCAACGGCAAACGCGTTAAAGGGAGGAAAATTCGGCAAAGGTATGAACATGATCGCCTGGGGTTTTGTGGTGATGGCAGTTGGTCATCTTCACATGCAGGCAGAGCATTTTTACGGCTTTAATCTTTTCAAGATATTATTCGGTGAACTTGGTGGTACGCTTGCCTGGTTTATCGCTCTTGTTGTGACCTGGGGTTTCTCCGGTCTTGGATTTTACTCTATGCTCAAGGCAAGCAAAGGAAAATAACAGGAAATTTATTATGATCAACCCGTGGAGTGCAGATGTTTAAAAAATTGTTTTCGTTCAGGCCAGAGGTGTTGTTCACAAACAACAAAGGAAATCTTCTTTATGAAGAAGTTTTCCGTTTCCTGATCGGTCGTATCTCCGTTCCAAAATCTGCGGAGCAACTGATCCAGGTTGGTGAAAAGGCACATCATAAGGATAATGAAGAGGTTTTCCGAACCTTCCTTTTGTTTGAGAAATACCTCGTCGCGCTCGAGCCGAAAAACAAGTTCACACCTGATACATTACGTACGGAAGTGTTCCGTCGTTTTCCCGGGCTTGCAGAACTATACCCTTTCAGAATATTAATTCTTGACGACACGGAAAAGAAGAACGTGATCGCTTTCCATTTCATGAATATTTTTCTTCATGAGATCCGTGATCAGTTTGGCCGTGGAATGCATGAATACACCGATCAGAAGGAGGCGCTTCTGAAGGAACTCAGGCAACAACCGCTTACGGAAGAATTGTTCCGTGAACTGCAATTCCTGTGTTACGAGGTTTTTGGGTTTGTATCATTGCACTATGGTGAAGGCCTCGGTGCAAAACTGTTTGAAAAATCCTACGAACAGATCGCCTCGATCTTTAAAGAACTGGAGGTTTTCCCACACCTGATCGCTTTTATTCCGCGTGAGATAGTCAGCAAGGAACACCTTGGTCTTTTCACTCAGTCGCAGATCGAGAAGGTGTTTCTTGAAAAACTTGCGGAGACGGAAAGTCTCAACAATGCTTTGCATGAAAAGATCGCTGAACTTGAGATCACCCGTGAAAAGGCTGAGGAAGCTGCCCGTACAAAGGCACAGTTCCTTAGCGTGATGAGTCATGAGATCAGAACGCCTTTGAATGCAATCATCGGCTTTACTGAACTGCTTAGTCAGAATAATCCGCGTGCCGATCAGCGCGAGGATCTCAAAATGCTGAAGTTCTCCGGCGAAAATCTCCTGAATATTATCAATGATATTCTTGACTTCAGCAAACTCGATTCAAATAAAGTACAATTATCAATAGTTTCATTTAACCTCCGGGAAATGATGCAGTTGTTATATCAGTCATTCAGCTATAAAGCGAATGAGAAAAACATCATTTTTGATATTGAATATGATTCGCGCCTGCCGTTTACGGTGAAGGGTGATAGCCTGCGATTGTCACAGATCCTGAATAACCTGATCAGCAATGCTGTGAAGTTTACAACGGTTGGCTCGGTTAAGTTGCGGATCGACCTGGTGGAGGCTGTGGGCGAAACAATCCGCACACATTTTTCTGTTACCGATACCGGCATTGGGATTCCGGAAGAGAAGCAATCCAAAATCTTTGAACAGTTCACCCAGGCAGATAGTGATACCACACGGCTTTATGGAGGTACAGGTCTCGGTCTTTCTATTTCAAAGAAGCTTGCCGAATTGATGGGAAGCGATATTGTGATCAAAAGTATCCCGGGTAAGGGGTCAGAATTTTCATTCATCGTTGACTTTGAACGATCTGAAGAACAGCCTGTCAAAAAGCCGATAGAAGAAAGAAAGAAAAACCCGGATTCATTTAAAGGCAAGAAGATCCTTCTTGCGGAGGATAATACTTTCAATGCAAATATTGCCCGCCGATACATTGGTGGCTGGGGAGCAGAAATGGATGTGGCCCTGGATGGCGCACAGGCTTTTGAGTTTGTGATGCGCAAGCAATATGATCTTGTGCTGATGGATGTTCAGATGCCTGTTATGGATGGAATTACCTGTACAAAAGAGATCAGGAAATTTCATCCCGATCTTCCGATTCTCGCAATCACTGCCGCTACTATTGGTGATGTGGCAGATCAGATCACAAGTTCAGGAATGAACGGGCATGTAAGCAAACCGTTCAAACCGACCGAGCTGTTTCAAAAGCTTGAAGAGTTTCTGAGACCAGAACTTGTCTGATTTTTGGCTATCTGAAATTTCTCCCTTTGTAAAAAACATCGTTTTCGGTTTCCGTAGATGCAGCTTTCTTTTTGGCTATCTGCGCATGCGTTGGAATACTGGTTTCATCTGCACGGGACATTGCCATTTGCAATGGTTCAGGTGGCTCAGCAACAGTAAGTGTTTTGAGTAATGAAGTAAAGTTGTAGCACTTTCTGACTACTACATGGATCACCTCGCCTTCTATCTGTAACTTCCCTTCTACCATAATGAGTCTTGATTGAAGGATCTCTTTCCGGTACTGATCAAACAGCTTTTGAAACACTACAAGATTTGCTACGCCGGTTTCATCCTCGATAGTCATAAAGCAGACACCTGCTGCGGTTCCTGGTCTTTGCCTTACAAGTACCAGTCCCGCTACCTTCACAAAATCTCCGTCTTTCAGATCTTTGAGACTGCCGGTTGGCGTTATGCGGAGCTGCTCAAGTTTTTCCCTCACAAAACTTACAGGATGTGCTTTAATCGATAAGGAAGTAGCTGCATAATCCTGTATCACATGTTCGGATTGTGACATCAGGGGGAGACTGACCTGTTCAAATTTTGCATCCGGTGAAGGCTGTCCTGCAAAAAGCGCTTCGGGTCTGTCGTTCCGGGTAGATACTTCCCATAGTGCCTGGCGACGATCGAGCGTGATAGATCTGAAAGCATCAGCATCGGCCAGTTTTTCAAGTGCTGATTCGGGAATACCGGCATCTCTTAACTGATCTATCGATTGAAAACCTTCACCTCTTTTGCTCACAAGTAACTGCATATCTTCTTCGCGCAAACCTTTAATCTGCCTGAAGCCGAGTCTTAGTACACAATACTTTCCTGATTTTTCTTCAAGACTATTATCCCAGAATGAATAATTGATATCAGCTTCTTTCACCACTACCCCATGGTTTCTCGCATCGATCACAAGCTGTGCTGGTTGATAAAAACCCATTGGCAAACTGTTGAGCAAAGCACCTGCAAAAACATCCGGGTAATAACATTTCAGCCAGGAGGAAACATAAACCAGCAAAGCAAAACTGGCGGCATGACTTTCTGGAAAACCGTAGCTTCCAAAACCTTCGAGTTGCCTGAATACCCGCTGCGCATACTCGAGTTTGTATCCGCGTTCAAGCATGCCCGTTGTAAGCTTCTTTTCGAAATGCTGAACCATGCCTTTGACTTTGAAAGTAGCCATGCTTCTTCTGAGTTCATCGGCTTCTGCAGGTGTGAAGCCTGCAGCCACAATCGCAATCTTCATCGCCTGCTCCTGGAACAGTGGTACGCCAAGGGTTCTGCCAAGTATGTCTTCCAGTTCTTTGGAGGGATATTCAACCGGTTCAAGACCATTTCTTCGTCTTAAATATGGATGCACCATATCACCCTGGATCGGACCCGGCCGAACGATTGCCACTTCAACTACCAGATCATAAAATGTTCTTGGTTTTAGTCTTGGCAGCATTGATTGCTGTGCGCGGCTTTCAATCTGGAAAACTCCGATGGTATCTGCATGGCAGATCATTTCATAAACTGCGGGATCATCCTGGGGGATGTTGGCGAGTGTGAGATCAAGTCCATAATGTTTCTTTGCGAGGTCAAATGCTTTCCTGATGCAGGTGAGCATACCGAGGCCAAGTACATCAATTTTTAAGAATCCAAGTGCATCAATATCGTCCTTGTTCCATTCAATACAGGTGCGGTTTTCCATCCTTGCATTGAGTATCGGGCAGAGATTGAAAAGTTTTCCTCTTGTGATCACGAATCCACCTGTGTGCTGGCCGAGTTGCCTGGGGAAACCCATGAATTCACGGGTAAGACTTAAAACTTTCCTCAGGTGCTTATCATTCGGGTTCAATCCCTGTTCGGCGATCCTGTCACCTTCGAACCATTCATCGGTGAACTCCCAGACTGAGCCCGAGATGCGGGTAATAGTATCGGCTGATAAGCCCATTGCTTTACCAACATCCCGAACTGCTCCGCGCTGGTGTTGTTGTGTTACAGTGGCAATGATCGCAGCTCTGTCGCGTCCGTATTTGTTATAGATATATTGAATTACTTCTTCCCTTCTTTCATGTTCAAAGTCTACATCAATATCAGGTGGTTCATTTCGGGCAGATGAAATAAAACGTTCAAAAAGCAAATCAAATTTTGTAGGATTCACCGAGGTGATACCAAGACAAAAACAGATGGTTGAATTAGCCGCAGAGCCCCGTCCCTGGCAGAGTATACCCTGGCTGCGGGCAAAGCGGACAATATCATAAACCGTAAGAAAGTACGGGGCATAGTTCATCTCATCAATAAACTTCAGTTCATAATTGATTCCGGCAATGATCTTCTCATCAATGTTTTCTCCGAATTTCTCCTTTGCACCGATCCAGGCAAGATGAATAAGTTCTTCCTGTGGAGTTCTTCCTTCTGATGTGATTTCTTCAGGATATTCATATTTGAGGGAATCGAGCGTGAAGCGGCAGGCGGCTGCAATTTTTGCGCTTTGTTCAATAGCTCCTGGATATTGCCTGAAGAGACGGATCATTTCTTCTGCAGGTTTCAGGAAACGTTCAGCATTTTCATTGAGTCGAAATCCTGCATTCTGGATCGTACATTTTTCGCGAACACAGGTAACGATATCCTGCAGTTGTCGCCTGGGTGCATCATGATAATGCACGTCATTTGTGGCAACAAGAGGGATATTCAATTGTTGTGAAAGCTGCGCCAGTCTGTAAAGCTGTTTCGAATCATCACCATAATAATGTCTTGAACAGGCAAGGTTAAGTTGGGTTCCCAGTGCGGTTTTGTATGCAGCGAGGTCCTTTGCAAACTGTTCCGGTAGCTCAAAGTTCTCATCAAGTGTAGTTGGTGGTACAGCTATAAAGATCACATCTTTTGAATGCTCAAACACATCTTTACGGTAAAGAAGGCATGATCCCTTCTCTGTACGGAGATTTCCGGTTGTAAGCAATGTGCAAAGCAGCGCATATGCTTGTCCGTTGGTTGGATAGGCAAGCAGGGAGGGGCCATCATCCAGGTCAAGCCTGCACCCTGGGATTATGCGGATGCCTGCTTTTTTCGCCGCGGCATGTGCCCGTACGATTCCGGCAAAGCTGTTACGGTCAGTGATCCCGATTTCCGTGTAGCCAAGATTGTAGGCATGCATTACGAGTTCTTCAGGGTGCGAGGCACCGCGAAGGAAAGTGAAATTGGTTGTGACCTGTAGTTCGATGTAGCTCATGCGAAAAATCCATGTATGAACCATTGAATATTTGTATCGCCGGAATAGTGGCCGGATCTGAAGAGCCAGTATCTTTTACCGTCTTCGTCTTCCACGGAATAATAGTCCCTGTGTTCTCCTTCTTCCAGCCACCATTCCCTTTCGATACGTTCGGGACCGTCAGCTTTCCTGATCTTATGAACTTTACCGCGGTACCGGAATAACATGGGTGGATAATCGGGTATGGGAGCAGCCACGCCGATTGATTCGGGTACCTGGAGTATTCTTACAGGTCTGGGTCTCGCAGTTTTCCAGGGTGTATCAGTTGTCTCCTCAAGCGAGGATGCTTGTTTTAATGATCTTTCGGGCCAGTGATGTTCAGCCGGCAAATAGCGATGGATCTTATCAGCTCCAACTTTATTGCCTACCCTGTCGATCAGTTCAGAAACGGCGGCAGAGTGCAAACCTCCCGGCGATTCCCACATCTTTTCCTGGTGCGGCTGAAGATCTTCCACCAGCGGGGTTTCCAGCACAAACAATTCGATGCCCAGCCCTGGTTCTATAGTAGAAAGTTTCTCTTCGAAAAGTTTGAATAGATGTTTTGTGTTGAGTGTTCCCCGATGTGTTCCGATCTCAAGACTCATGACCATCCCATCAACCCTGAAGCTTTTAAAACAAGCCTTCCTGATTCCCTTTCCATCATTGCCCAGTCTTTTGCAGATCGTATCCAGCAATCTTTCAAGGGCAATCGAAATTCCGGTAGCGGTTGATATAGGTTCAAGGCAGGGCAAACGTTCCTGCCAGGGTTCAACGATCTCTACTGGAACAAGATCTTCTCTTTCAAAACCCATTAACTGATCGAGACGAAGAAGGATCTCTGCTCCAAATCTCCTGCGAAGGGCAGATCGGGGCATATTAAAAAAACTGCTGACAGTTTTCAATCCGAGTTTGTGCAAGCGTTCTGATGATTCTGTACTGATCCGGAGTGATTCAGGTGGCAGGGGCTGAATTGCCTCTGCCTGTTCTGATTGTGGGATGATCCCTGACCCGGTTCCGAACCTTGCAACCGCCCAGGCGATCCCGATAGTATCTCCCAGCGCAGCGCGCACGCGGTATCCTTTTTCTTTGAGTTTCGAAACAAGATTAGTGATATAGGGAGATTCGCCACCCCAGAGATGTGCGCAACCACTTACATCCAGAATGATCCCATTGCTTCCATCAACAGCAGCGACAGGGGTAAACCTTATGCACCATCTCGCGATCTTCAATAATAACTTTTCAGCCAGTTGAGGATCATCATCCATCACCTTCAACCCCGGAACAATTGCTCTTGCGTCAGCAACAGCCATACCCGGGTAAATGCCTTCTGACTGAGCATGAATATTGGACGCTGAGACAACGACCCTTCCATGATCAGGCTGAGATAATACAAATACTTCGTTCTTCAGCTCAGGATGGCGGAGAGTAAACCAGTCCGTATTGAGTGAACGGAACCATATGGATATAAATCTTTTGGCCATGGTTACCCGACATTTTGCTTGAAGATCTTTTCAAGTTTTCTGACCCCTGCCTGTCTGTTCCTGAATCTTCCGGCCGACCAGCTAAGTTGCCAGCTGCCAGGCTTCCCGTTCCTGACTTTCAGAAGGTCGACCTGCCATTGAGGGAATCCAATTCCCGGCAAACCATCTTCGTTCAAACTTGGTAAATGTTCTATTTTCCATCGCGTGAGGGAGGCGGTTGTGTTGATCTTTGTATTGGGATGCCTCAGTGCAAAACCTGTTACACGGCTTTGCTCTACCGCGAGTTGAAGTCTTCGGGAGTTGGTAAAGTTCAGTTCCGGGAGTTCGCCAACTACGGCAGAGAGTCCCTGGCATTTCAATGCTTCTTCCATAACCCACAGCACTTCTTTGGGTTTATGAAGATCAATGAAGATGATGCGTTCAGGATCTATTCCAAACTGCTTAAGTGCAGGAGGGAACAATGAGCGGTTACTGCTGATCCAGAATGTGGTTCCGTTGTTTTTCATCAGCACTGAGATCATTCCGGCGACAAAGCCATTCGTGGCTGCGCAGGATTCCGAACCGTCAGTGATAAATTCATGAATAGCTGCCTTAGGAAATGTTTTTCCGGGAAAAGCCAGGTCAAGATCACCCCAGCCCATCTTCACAGCATCAGCCCCGGGCTTATGTTTAAGCCCCTGGAGGTTGAGTATTTGTTGTTCAAGCTCTTCTATAATATGTGATCTTTGAAGCGACATTCTTTAGCAAGATTACTAAATAATTTAGTAAATCCAAAGGAAAGTTTTGCACTTTCCTCCTCCTCCTTCGCTCCCTACTGTGCCCTAAGTACGGAAAGGTAGAACTTCGTCGGACAGGTTCAATGAAGTAATCATGTGGTCCGGGACTGTTTAGGTGCAAAACCGCTTACGACGGATTTGCTCATTATGAATGAAATCGGGGCTTACAAGTTCCACCAGTATGTCCATTTCAGAACCAGTTGACGACCTTTGGTCGCAAATGGTCCGGGATCATAGTTGTCGCTGTAGACGATGAACAGGTCAGAAGCAGGTTTGTATCGCCATTGCAGCCTGGTATTTACGTTCAGGTTTTTGATCTGCTCGTTATATTGAACGAAGGTTGTGAAGTATAGTGTCTTTGTAAAAGTCACATCCACTCTTGGTCCCACAAGCCAGAACTGGTAATGATGATAGGGTGCGGGCAGATCCAGATCTATATAATTTGCATTGATGGCAATGTTTACATAAGGTTGAAAACGATAACCAATCTGAGCGGTTGTGCTGATCCTTCTTCCACTGTTATAATAACCTCCCGCAATTCCTTCGAGCAGATATGTGAAAACACTCTGAGGTTTTGAAACAAACTGCGCCTGGATCGAATTGAAGTTGTTTTCATGTCCTATCGGCAACTGAACTGCCCCGGTATTGGTAGGATCAAATGGTCTCAAAAGCCGGATATACTCATTAATTCCACTCACAGTCAATACGGCTTTGTTCCTGAATGTCAGTATATAAGAAAGGATACTTTGATTATCGGTTCTGTTGAATTTCTCATCAAAATAATAATTTGATGACAGCTGAATGCCATGCGTCAAAACCTTACCATGTTTTGGAAAAAAGTTGCGAAGTACAAGCGGACTGAACTTATTGTACCCATTACGCGGAACA
>JBEVNF010000172.1:0-9144 GCA_040508255.1 Flavitalea sp. | reverse complement strand
CGCTTCCTGACTCTGGTCAACCTTTATCTGAGACCAGGCCATGGCTTTCAGCGTATTTATCGTGATCAACGGTATGCCCAAAGCAAACGCAAGACCCTTAGCTGAAGCCATCCCTACGCGAATGCCGGTATATGAACCCGGGCCGGAGGTTACGGCAACCGCTTTAAGAGCAGAGGCCTTTACCTCCTGCCTGGCAAGCAACCTGTTCATAGCTTCATGTACCCATGAAGCATGGTCTTTCTGTTCCTTGTTGTCTTCCCGGCTTAAAACAATGCCTTTATCAGCGATGGTTACACTGGCAGTTTCAAGCGATGTATCGATGTTGATGATCATGTGTATTGATAACTTATTAATCGTTTGACTTATTCACTAAGGCAGGAGCTATATCATATCCTCTTTTAAATGGATACAGGGATTTTAGTAATGTTAATATTTCTTCGTGACCTATAAGCTTTGCCCATTCAAAAGGCCCGTAAGGATAATTTGTACCTGCCTGCATCGCCATATCGATCTCCTGTTCCGTGCTTATACCATCAGCAAGTGCAAAGTACGCTTCATTGATGATTGCTGATATGATGCGGGGAGTTATCATTCCGGGCACATCGGCAACTGCTGTATACTTCCAGCCAAGGCCGTTCATCGTATATTCTGCAGAAGTTTCTTTACCGATAACGAGCTCAATAAGGGTTCTGTTGATCATACCTGCCCATGCATTGATCCGGATAAACCTTTGTTCACCCAGGTCCTCAAGTGTATTGGTAACCGCGCTAATAAATACCGGCTTTGGTAAAACGAAACGGAGCGCATTTACTCTATCACCTGATGCTTCGAACTGAAGATCGAAATACGCATCCGCTTCAATCATTGTTAATGACTTCAGGGTATCTGCGCGAATCCATTCAATACTGTTTTCAAAACCCTTCTTTGATATTTCTTCAAAGGCACTGTTATCTGCAAGAATCGCAATAGTCATAAAATGCTATTTTTGAAGCATGGAAAAGAAAATCATACAAACCAACCAGGCTCCGGCACCGATCGGGCCATACAGTCAGGCTGTTCAAACAGGTAATCTGTTATTTGTTTCAGGACAAATTCCAATAAATCCCGCAACCGGTAATATCGATGCAACAGATGTTAATGGTGAAACAACACAGGTAATGGAAAACCTGAAAGCAGTATTATCTGAAGCAGGATATGGATTTGAACATATTGTGAAAACTACGATCTTCCTTAGCGATATGAACCTCTTCCCTGCAGTAAATGAGATCTATGGTAAATATTTTACCGGCGATTTTCCTGCACGCGAAACTGTTGCAGTAAAGGGTTTACCAAAAGCTGTAAATGTTGAGATCAGCGTGATAGCTTCTAAATAATACAATAGTCGATATCAGCGATCCATGATAGTATGGATCGCTGATATCTGATTATTATTTAAGAACATTCAACTCCTTGCCGATCTTGGTGAACGCTGCTATGGCTTTGTCAAGATTTTCCTGGTTATGTGCAGCACTTAACTGAACACGGATGCGCGCAAGTCCTTTGGCTACTACAGGATAGAAAAAACCGATCACATAAACGCCTTCTTCAAGAAGTTTCGCAGCAAATGTTTGCGCAACCACTGCATCATAAAGCATAATAGGCACAATAGGATGATCTCCGGGTTTGATATCAAAACCTGCAGCAGTCATCTTCTCACGGAAATACTTTGTATTGAATTCAAGTTTGTCACGAAGTTCCGTGGTTTCACTCAGCAGATCAAGAACTGCAATGGAAGCTCCAACGATGTTCGGAGCAAGTGTGTTTGAGAACAGGTAAGGTCTTGAACGTTGACGAAGGATTTCAATTACTTCCTTTCTTCCGCTTGTAAATCCTCCCGATGCGCCACCCAATGCTTTACCAAGTGTACCTGTGATAATATCTATCTTTCCCATTACGCCACGATACTCATGTGTACCGCGTCCTGTTTTACCAAGAAAACCACTTGAGTGACATTCATCGATCATGATCACCGCATCATATTTTTCAGCAAGCTCAACAATTTTATCAAGCTGTGCGATGGTACCATCCATACTGAATGAACCATCTGTTACGATGATGCGGCTTCTTGCTTCCTGTGCTTCCTTAAGTTTAGCTTCAAGATCTTCCATGTTGTTATGCTCGTAACGGAAACGCTTTGCCTTACACAAACGAACACCATCTATAATAGAAGCATGATTCAATGAATCTGAAATGATCGCATCTGCTTCACTGAACAATGGTTCAAACACACCACCATTTGCATCGAAGGCCGCAGCATACAGAATGGTATCTTCCGTACCAAGGAACTTTGAGATCTTTTCTTCAAGCTCTTTATGAATATCCTGGGTTCCGCAGATAAAACGAACACTGCTCATTCCGAACCCGCGGTGATCCACATATTTTTTTGCCGCCTCCAGCACCTTTGGATGCGAAGACAGACCGAGATAATTATTTGCGCAAAAATTAAGAACAGTTTTCCCGTTCACCTGGATTTCAGCTCCCTGCGGAGATTCTATGATCCTTTCCGTTTTAAACAGACCATTCGCCTTGATCTCTTCCAGTTCCGAGGCTAATCTTTTTACGAGATTTTCATTCATGACGCTTCTTGATTTAGCTGCGAAGGTAAAAATCAACGATTTAAATCTTTTAAAGAAAGTTTAAAGAATATGTAACATTCTGCCTGCAACCGCGTCTTATATTTGAACACTGAATTTTATGAAAAAGAAGATTCTGATAAGATTGATGTTACTAATGGTGATTACCACCCTCAGCCTGCTCCTTTTAGAGAGCGGCGCCGACTCCCAAATCACTGAAGATCAAATGATTGATGAAACACCAGTGGCGGTGAGCAGAAGACCTTCAGGCGAATTTATTATCTGGGAATCTATCACCCGATACATAATGGCTGGATATCATTAGTATTGATAACCAATTAAATATATTTTTATGCCCCCGATTGGGGGCATTTTTATTTAAAATAGTTTAAGGGAATTGTAACTTTCCGTGTTTTCGGACGTACCACTACTATAATTGCCAGTCAAGCACTGTTTATGACAGAGAAAGAATACAATCAATGCGTTAACGAATATGCGGACAATGTGTTCCGGTTTATTCTGAAAAATCTCAGGCATGAGGAAGATGCCAGGGATGTCGTACAGTCGGCATTTGAAAAAATGTGGGTGAACCGTGCGGAGGTAGACAATGCTAAATGCAAAAGCTATCTGTTCACAGTTGCCTACCACCAGATGATTGATCATATCCGCAAATCAAAACGGGTAACATTAAAAGAGGATTTCAGAGAAGATGCCAGGGTTTCGGACAGACCCGTTCAGAATACCAAAAAGATTCTTGAGCAGGCATTGGGAAGATTACCTGAAACGCAGAGATCGCTTGTACTGTTGAAAGACTACGAAGGGTATTCTTATGAGGAGATTGGTAAGATCACAGGATTGAACGAGAGCCAGGTAAAAGTTTACCTGCACCGCGCAAGAATCCAGCTGAAAAATTATTTGGTAAGTCCTGAAAACGTAATGTAACATGAGCATCAACCGCAATAACTACGAAGAATATTTTGTTCTTTATATTGATAACGAACTGAACGCCGCAGATCGTGCTGAAGTTGAAGCTTTCGTAGCTGCCAACCCCGATCTTAAAGCCGAGCTCGAAATGTTTGAGCAGGTTGTTCTCCCAACAGAAGAACCTTCAGTAACATTTGATAAGTCTGTTCTTTACAGATCAGAAACTCCCGCCACAGTTAACGAAACAAACTGCGAAGAATATTTCGTGTTGTATGGTGATAATGAACTGAATAATGAAGAGAACGCTCTTGTTGAAGAATTCATCTATCGTCACCCCCAATACCAGGAACATTTTGAACTCATCCAGAAAGTAAGATATCAGCCGGAAAAACATATCGTATTCCCTGATAAATCAATTCTGTATCGTTATGAAAGGGACCGCAAGGTTGTTCCATTGTTCCCTGCACGTCGCATCTGGAGAATGGCTGCAGCAGCCGCTGTGATCCTGATGATCGGTGGTACCACATGGTATTCATTGCAGCACAAGGCCGGTGTTGACAGCAACGCTACACAAACAGTTGCCCAAAACCAGGAAACAAAAAAATCGGGCACCAACTCACAGTCATCATCAGCCGAAAAAGTTACTGAACCGAAGAATCTGAATACCCCTTCATCAACAGAAGTTGTACCGGGCGATAAAAAAGTACAGAACTCAGGCACTGATATCAAAACAAATGATCGCATTGCAAATCCTGATTTTGCAGCTGCAAGAAATGATGGAAAGAAATCTGGTGATACAAAAACTGATCGTGTAAATAATAAAATTATTAGCCCGGAAGTTAAGCCTGTACAGGATTTCGCACAAACTTCAAAAAAATCTCAGAAACAAAGTAACATTCCAACAGGTTCGGACGTAACACTACCGAAGAACAACGATGCACAGAATGTGAAAGTGCCGATAGTTGATAAACCACAAAACATTGATGAATCAATGGCCCTTGCAGGTGATCAACAGAAGAATGAAAACAAAGTAGCGATCGGACCAGTAGAATTAGGACCAAACAATCCATTTGCAAATTTTGTGAATGAGAACGAAGAATTTGAACCATCAGATAAGAAAAACAGGGCACGTGGTCTTTTAAGAAGAGTAAGCCGCGTGTTTGATAAAGCTACCAACAGGCAATCTTCAGACGAAAAGAAGGGCATTCACATTGCAAGTTTTTCGATACCACTCAAATAATTTCATTTACATAGTAAAATTTCAATCATGAAAAGGATCTTGACTCTCCTGACCGGCATCACTATGGGCTTAAGCGCCATGGCTCAATCAGACAGCACAGAAAAAAACAAACCTGATACTATCAAAATTGGTTCTATGGTGATCATAAGGAACCAGGGAGAAGAATCCGGCGGCCGAAACCAACGTGTACATATCCGCACCCGTGCACGTAACTACAAACCTTCTGCAATTACAACAAACTGGCTGATCCTTGATCTTGGATTTGCAAACTATTCAGACAACACCGATTACGGAGCAACTGCAGCAAGTGGTTTTACAGGACCTGGTGTGAACGAAGACGTAATGAAGCTGCGCACAGGAAAATCAATCAACGTTAACCTCTGGTTGTTCATGCAACGTCTTAACATGGTAAAGAATGTTGTTAACCTGAAATATGGTCTTGGTCTTGAACTAAACAACTATCGCTATCGTCGCCCTGTGGTTTACGAGATCGATCCGACAAGAGTTGTTCTTGATAACAGTACCAACTACAGCAAAAACAAACTTGCAGCAGATTACATCACAGTACCAATGATGCTCAACTTTAACTTTACTCCTAAACGTAAAAACGGATTTGGATTGAGTGTTGGTGCAAGCGCCGGATATCTCTACAACAGCCGTCAGAAAACGATCACTGATGCAAAAGGCAAAAACAAATTGCATGATGATTTTGACCTGAACAGATGGAAACTTTCATACATCGGCGAATTACAACTTGGACCAATCAATCTTTATGGTTCACTTGCAAGCGAGTCAATGTTCAAAAAAGGTTTTGATCAGACACCATACACTGTAGGCATCCGTTTCAGCAACCTTCACTAAGCTGAATTAAAAAAACATAAAATTTTGGTAAACGACGTTCCGTATTTGGGGCGTCGTTCTATTTTTGGGACAACTGTTAAAGTTACCCACAATAAAAATAAACCCCTAGACGCTACGTTTGAATCAGAACCCGGAATTCTAAAACCGTATTAAATAGTAACCACTTTTTAAACAATTCAATTATTGCCAGGTCTTTACATAAAGCAGGGTTAACATGAAACGGATTTTATTTATTGCACTCCCCGTTCTGGTGGGATTAGGCCTGGTTGGTTTCAGGTCATTTGAAGAAAGGATCGTGAAAAGGAGATTGTTCCGGACCGGACCAGCAGGAGCAGTTCATCTGGTAATCGATAAGTCTGATTATGAACTGAAAGTGTATGATCAGGATGGATGGTACGCTACCTATCCCGTTGTCTTCGGCAACAAGAATCTTACAGACAAGATGTATGAGGGCGACCGGAAAACCCCGGAGGGCTCGTTCAAAATAATCTCCAAGCGACCACATAATAAGTGGCACAAGATGCTGATGCTTGACTATCCGACAAAGGATAGCTGGGCAAAATACAATGAGCGCAAAGCCAAAGGATTAATTCCCCGTGGCGCAGCGATCGGAGGCGGAATTGCGATCCATGGCACCTGGCCAAACGACGATTTTGCGGTTGATGACTTCCAGAACTGGACAAATGGCTGCGTTGCGCTAAAAAATGAAGATCTTGATGAGCTGGAAACCTACCTTCCCGTAGGCACAAAAGTTACTATTCAACGATAGACCGATATTGTTACTTCCATGCGCCGGGCTTGCATTCCCCGGCATTGGGTTGTATATTGGAACCAGAAAACGGATCCATACACCGTCTCTATGAGAACCCCATGAGCTCCAGCCAGTGGGGTTTTTTGTATTCCTGTCCGAGAGGGGTCGCGCGTCAGGGGACAGGCTGATCAAACCTAAGCCATCGTCGAGTTTCTCCAGCTCCTCCCATCACGCTATGGCGTGCATTTCTCCTCAGAGAGGCAGGACTCACCTGAGCCCCAATTTCAACTCCTGTATCAACCCTGGATTCTCCGGCGACAACGTAAAATAAACCCACATATCCTTCTTCTCTCCATGTATCACAAAAGTCTCCCTCAACTGATTCTCCACATTCACAGCCTCCACTGAAACAATCTTACCTATCGCCTCATAATTCAACCTCGAATATTTGATTAGCGTATCAACCGGGTTATCCGGAAAAAAGTTCTCCGCGAAAATACCCGTCTCCGCCGCCTTATTCCAATCAGGGAAAATCTTCATCAGCTCAGTTCTTCGCTGAGCCAACACAGCAGACTCCGGCAATTCACGTTTTTTCAAACCACCGCGGCGAACGATGGTATCCAGTATCGCAATATTCGTCCTGCCCGGACCCGCATATGTTCTATTAGCCAGTGTCACAATTCCGATCCCATAATCCGGCAGGATCGCCCAATGCGAACCAAATCCCGGCAAACCGCCACTATGACTGATCATTGTCTTACCATCACAATCCTGCATCCATGCAAGACCATAACAGTAAGCCGTTGCAGTAGCACAGGTACGACCATCCGGGTATTTGAACTGCGGATTCAAACCATTAAATCTCCACGGATGATGCATTTCACGAACTGAACTTCTTCGCACCGCAAAACTATCATCATCATTTCTCGCCGGCCAGGCCTGCAGGTGCATTGCCATATATTTCGAGAACTCATCCACCGAACTGATCATCGAACCCATTGCACCCCATGAGCCATCCGTCTTATCATGCAACAGCTCTTCTTCGTTCCATTTTTCATTCAGCCAGCGATAACCATGCGCCAGCTTTTCTGCAGGAACCTTTGAATACTCATAACAAGACCCCTTCATTCCAAGCGGTCCGAAAATATGTTCAGCTATGTAATCCTGGTATTGCTTCCCGGAAACTATCGTAACGATCTTTCCAAGCAAGGCAAAACCAAGATTGCTGTACTCATAAGAAACGTTTGCAGGATTTGAAAAGCTGATCTTCCTATTCAGAAACTCCATGAACTCTTTATCAGTATCTGCAAGCTGTCTGTCACCCCACGGATTATCTTCAGGAAATCCTGCGCCATGTGTAAGAAGATGTCTTATTGTGATCGCCGGTGCATCAGCGCTTACCGGCACCTGGTCGCGCAACTCAGGTATATACTTTGAAGCAGGATCATCCAGCGACAATTTTCCTTCATCTCTTAAACGAAGAATAGCCGCCGCCGTTACACTTTTGCTCATTGAGGCGATCCTGAACATCGTAGAAGATGTTACAGGAATCTGTTTCGGGATATCAGAGTATCCATGATTGCCGGTATGCACAAGTTTACCATCAACCACAATTCCATAAGCCATGCCGGGAACATGATTTTCAAGGGCATACTGTTTAAGCATGCTGTCAACCGCAGGGAACACAAGTTTTATCTTTTCAAGTCTTGCATTGTCTTTAAAAACAGCCGTCTGAAAATCTTTATTGTAGATTTTTGCAGGAGCTTCCTTTGTTTCTGCATTGTTTGCTTCCCGACAGGAAAACAAAAGCATACTAACGGCAATGAATACCTGAAATCTCATAAGCTTATTAAATTGTGTGTATTACAATTTTCCCTTTGCAATCTCTGCCACAACTCCCGGATCCAATAAGGTTGAAGTATCACCAAGATTTTCTGTTTCACCTTCTGCGATCTTCCTTAGTATTCTGCGCATGATCTTCCCGCTTCTTGTTTTTGGTAACCCGCTTACAAACTGAATTTTATCAGGCTTTGCAATCGGACCAATGATCCTTGTAACGGTCAGCGCTATATCTTTCCTGGTGAGTTCCAAATCATCGTTTGGTTCATTAAAGATCACATATGCATAAATGCCTTGTCCTTTAATGTTGTGTGGATAACCAACCACTGCACTCTCAACCACACCTGCATGCATATTGATGGCATTCTCCACTTCAGCAGTACCAATACGGTGCCCACTTACATTCAATACATCATCTACACGACCAGTGATGCGATAGTTACCATCTTCATCACGCAGACAACCATCACCAGTGAAATATAGATTTTCGTAAGTTGAGAAGTAATTCAGTCTGCAACGTTCATGATCACCATAGGTTGTACGCAACATACCCGGCCATGGAAACCTGATGCAAAGATTTCCTGAAACACCGTTTCCTTCAATAACCTTTCCATTTTCATCCACCAATACCGGTTGCACACCAGGTATGGGCAAAGTTGCAAAAGTTGGTTTTGCAGGTGTAATACCAGCCATGTTCGAGATCAGCACACCTCCTGTTTCAGTCTGCCACCAGGTATCAACAATGGGACTCTTCTTCTTACCGATATTTTCATCATACCAGTGCCATGCTTCTTCATTGATGGGTTCACCAACGGTTCCCAATACTTTTAAAGAAGAAAGATCTTTTCCATCTACCGGGTCTGTGCCATAGCTCATTAAACTTCTAATGGCTGTTGGAGCAGTGTAAAGACAATTCA
>JBEVNF010000086.1:0-11489 GCA_040508255.1 Flavitalea sp. | reverse complement strand
TACATGAAAAACGCCATAGATAAAAGGAATGACAGTTTTATCATACGATCGTGTAATCAACTGGTAGCATGATCTTCGTCAAAAAACACTAACAGTTGTTAGCTTTATTGATATATTTGTGCAAATGGCAAAGATCAAGGGTAACAAAAGCAGTACAAGAAGAGATATAATCATTACAAAAGCCTCAGCGCTATTCAGAGAGAAAGGATACTCCGCCAGCTCTATGCGCGACCTCGCAGAAATTGTGGGGGTTGAGGCCGCCAGCCTCTATAACCATATCAGTTCCAAAGGTGAGATTCTGCAGGAAATCTGCTTTAAGATCGCTAATGAATTCATGTCAAATATTGAAAAGATCGATAGCAGCAATATCAGTTCCATCGAAAAAATTGAAGCTATTCTGCGCTTTCATGTTCAGCACATGCTGAATCATTATGAAGATGTATATGTCAGCGACAGGGAATGGAAACATCTTCCTGATCCATATTTATCGAATTATCAGAGTCAGCGTCGTGCGTATCGGCAACGTATGGGACGGATCATTGATGATGGTATCGCAAAAGGTGAAATCAAAGACATTGATTCTTCAACTGCTGTACTGATCATGTTACATGCGGTAAGCGGCATTGAATCATGGCACCGCAGCAAAAAGAAAGTGCCGGGAGAATTGCTCGAAGAAAACATGCTGATGATACTTATCGATGGCATGAGAAAATAAACCAATTAGCCGGCATGTTTCACAAATTAAAAATATCATCTGTTGCCAAGAACACGCCGGATAGCATTGTGGTGAGTTTTGAAATTCCTGAAACTCTTCAGCAAGCTTTTCAATTTAAACCGGGCCAGAATCTTACTTTAAAAACGTTACTTCAAACACCTGCAGGGGTTGAGGATGTGCGTCGTTCGTACTCGATTTGCAGTTCACCAGGTCAGCCGCTTTCTGTTGGTATAAAAAGAGCTGATAACGGTCTGTTCTCAAACTGGGCAAATGAGTCTCTTTCTGAAGGATCGTTGATGGAAGTACTTTCTCCTGCGGGAAGTTTTGGCAAATACTCCGTTCATTCTGCGAAACGCAACTACCTCGCAATAGCAGCGGGAAGTGGGATCACACCAATCATCTCGCTTATTACACATAAGTTGAAAGATGAGCCGGATTGTAATATTTCATTGATTTATGGCAACAGAAGCAAGTCATCGATCATGTTCAGGGATGCAATCTGTGATCTGAAAAATCAGTATATGCATCGTTTTGTTGTACACCACATACTTAGTCGTGAAATTCCTGATGCAGAAGTTTATGCTGGTCGAATTGATGCCGCCAAATGTGCAGCCTTTTCAAAACAGCTTATTGATTTTGAGAGGATGGATGAGATTTATCTCTGCGGTCCTGCAGCGATGATTGATCATTTGAAAGAGTGGTTAATAAGCGATCAGAAGATAGAAAGTTCGCGTATTCATTTCGAGTTGTTCTTAACCCCGGAAGCTCAAAATTCTCCACAAACCTTAGGAAGCAAATTCATCGAGAGTAGTTTGCTCAGTTCCGGCCAGAGTTCATCAATTGATGTGCGTATCCGCATTGATGGGTTCAATCATGATTTTGAAATGCAACCTGATGCTGAAAGCATACTTGAAGCGGGAATCAAAAATGGGATAGATCTTCCTTTCTCTTGGAAAGGAGGTGTTTGTGCAACCTGCAGGGCAAAGTTGGTGGAAGGCGAAGTTGAAATGGAACTGAATTATGCGCTGGAGTCAGAAGAGGTAAACGCAGGATATATACTAACATGTCAATCACACCCAAAGACTGACAGAATCTTCGTCGATTTTGATATAAAATGATCCCTGGTTAGTGAATCCTTTGAGATAACCAAATTCATCCTTATCCCAGGTAAGCACCCCGATTTTGGAAATTTCATCGCTGAGATTTTCCAACCTTACACCAACTAAACCGAAACAATCAGAAGCATAGCCGACAAAAGCGGTTAATAATGCGAAAAATCTCACCCTGAAACTAACACCTGTTAGTCCATTCAAATCTATTTCCTTATCTTCATTTCAAACGATTCGCTATGTCCGTTGACCAGGAAACGATCTTCCAAAACAAGATCGACAATGAGATACGCATTGAACCCAAAGACTGGATGCCCGAAGCATACCGAAGGATGCTCATCAGGCAGATGAGTCAGCATGCACATAGCGAAATAGTTGGTATGTTGCCGGAAGGCAACTGGATCACAAGAGCTCCCACTCTTAAACGCAAGGCCACTTTGATCGCAAAGGTGCAGGACGAAGCCGGGCACGGCCTGTATCTTTACTCAGCAGCAGAAACCCTTGGTATTTCACGCGACGAAATGTTGCAGCAACTGCATTCAGGCAAAGCAAAATATTCATCCATCTTTAATTACCCTACCCTTACATGGGCCGATGTGGGAGCGATTGGCTGGCTCGTTGATGGCGCTGCCATCATGAACCAGGTTCCATTATGTCGCGCATCGTACGGTCCTTATGCAAGGGCAATGACACGTATCTGCAAAGAAGAAAGCTTTCATCAAAGGCAGGGCTTTGAAATATTACTCACACTCAGCAAAGGAAGTGAAGCACAAAGAAACATGTGCCAGGATGCGATCGATCGTTGGTGGTGGCCATCTGTAATGATGTTTGGTCCGCCGGATACGGACTCACCAAATTCAGCACAAAGCATGCGATGGAAAATCAAAAGGATCAGTAATGATGAACTGCGTCAAAAGTTTATTGATGTATGTGCAGAACAGGTAAAACTGCTCAATATGCAATTGCCTGATAAAGACCTGAAATGGAATGAACAAACAGGTCACTATGATTTTGGCGAGATCAACTGGAAAGAATTCTATGATGTACTGAATGGAAAAGGGCCATGTAACGCCGAGCGTATGACCGCAAGAGTAAAGGCACATGAAGACGGTGAATGGGTACGTGAAGCCGCGCAGGCACATGCAAACAAGATTGCTGTAAACAGCTAACGATATGCAAAACAACGATTGGCCATTGTGGGAAATCTTTATCCGCAGTAAACAGGGACTCGATCATAAACATGTGGGAAGTCTTCATGCAGCTGATGCAAGAATGGCTATTGAGAACGCCCGTGATGTTTATACAAGACGAATGGAAGGCGTGAGCATCTGGGTGGTTGAATCAAAAAACATACATGCATCAAATCCTGAAGAAGCCGGTGATCTTTTTGATCCGGCAACTGATAAAGCTTACCGCCATCCTACTTTTTATGATTTGCCTGATGACTTAAAAAATATGTGACCATGCTTGCCTATGTTCTTCATCTTGCAGACAATGCACTTGTTGCCGGACATCGCAACAGCGAATGGACGGGACATGGACCTATCCTGGAGCAGGACATAGCACTAAGCAATATTGCACTCGATCTCGTAGGTCAGGCGAGAAATCTCTATCAATATGCAGCAACGATTGCAAATGACGGCTCAACCGAAGACAGCTTTGCATATCTCCGCGATGCGAGGGAATATAAAAACTGTTTACTTGTTGAACAACCCAACGGCGACTGGGCACAAACCATCACAAGACAATACTTCTTCAGTGCTTTCCAGCAATTATATTATGCAGCATTAAAAGGGTCAGCCGATAAAACACTTGCTTCGATAGCAGAT
Organism: Flavitalea sp.; assembly: GCA_040508255.1. Lineage (GTDB taxonomy): Bacteria > Bacteroidota > Bacteroidia > Chitinophagales > Chitinophagaceae > DATHKG01. Next base: position 7,836 of record JBEVNF010000086.1, on the reverse strand, counting down.
AAATCACTCAAGGAAGTACACTATCATAACAAGTGGAGCGCAGAATGGATCATCAGGCTTGGTGATGGAACGGAGGAAAGTCACAGGCGAATGAATCTTGCAGTTAACAAACTTTATCAATACACCGGCGAATTATTTGAAGCCGCGCACTATGAGTCTGAACTCGTGAAAGAAAATATCGCTGTCGATCTCAGAACAATAAAAGAAGATTACTACGAAAACATCAATAAGGTTATTTCAACAGCAAGCTTACCATTACCTGGAAACACATTCATGCAAACTGGCGGCAAAACAGGATTACATACAGAACATCTCGGCTACCTGCTTGCTGAAATGCAGTTCCTGCAAAGGGCTTATCCAAATGCCAACTGGTAAAACTGATCAATGACTAAAATTGAAACTGATATCACTTTAATCAAAAACATCCTTGGGAAGATTGCAGATCCCGAGTTACCCATCTTATCCATCGTTGATCTTGGCATTGTAAGGGATATAACAGTCAACAACGGAATAGTTGAGATCAATATCACACCCACCTACAGCGGCTGCCCTGCGATTGATGTAATTGATCTGGAAATCCGGGCAACACTCGAAGCAAATCATATCAAAAATTACAGGCTTATCAGATCACTTTCACCCGCATGGACAACCGAATGGATGACAGAATCAGGCAAACAACTGTTAAAGGATCATGGTATAGCGCCACCATTGCCATTGCAGGCAGTTTGCGAAACAGAATATTTTCAGAGAGACGAAGCCATTGCCTGTCCGCTTTGCGGATCATACAATACAAGAATGATCAGTCGTTTTGGATCAACTGCCTGTAAGGCACAGTATCAATGCAATGAATGCCTTGAACCATTTGATTATTTCAAATGTCACTGATGCCGGCACAATTCTTTTTCCGAAATTGAAACAAATGAAAGTGATATGTCATCTATTAATTACTCTATAAAAGATTCAATTGCCGTCATTCGTTTCACCAGGGCGGATAAACTCAATGCTGTTACGAGAGAGATGGCTTTATCAATACAGGCAGCTATCGACAAAGCACTGAACGATGCAAGCGTCAGGGTGATCATGTTAACCGGTGAGGGGAGAGCTTTCAGTGCCGGTCAGGATATCGCAGAACTTTGCGTGGCTGATCCAGGCATGGGTCGCATACTTTCAGAACAATACAATCCGATCATCTCACGAATTGCGGGCAGCAGTAAACCTGTTGTTGCTGCGGTTAACGGTGTCGCAGCAGGTGCGGGAGCCAACATCGCATTGTGTTGTGATATCGTTGTGGCAACAAAATCCGCCAGCTTCATCCAGGCTTTCTCAAAGATTGGCCTGGTACCCGACAGCGGTGGCACTTATTTTTTGCCAAGACTTATCGGTTGGCAAAAAGCCTCAGCGATCATGATGCTCGGTGATAAAATTTCCGCAGAAGAAGCGGAACGTATCGGCATGATCTATAAATATTTCGAGGATGATCAGTTTGAAGAAGCTGCATTCAAGATAGCCAAACAACTCGCTGAATTGCCGGCACTTGCGCTGAGCCTGACCAAAAAAGCGCTTCAATCCTCAGCGTGCAATTCGCTCTCCGGTCAGTTGGCTGAGGAGGATGAACTCCAGCAGCAGGCAGCCGCCGGTCCTGGATATGCAGAAAGGATCAGGGCTTTTATGAAGAAATGAATGCCGCGGTTTAATGTTATATTTGCGCCCGGATGGAAAAGTCAAACTTTGTAGATCAGATCAGGGTATTTTGTAAAACGGGCCATGGAGGCGCCGGAAGTAAGCATTTTATGCGTACCAAATTCAACCCGCAGGCGGGGCCTGACGGTGGTGATGGCGGACGCGGTGCGCACATTATCCTGAGGGGCAATAAGAACCTTTGGACACTGCTTCACTTAAGATATTTCAAAAACGTTCTTGCTGAAAATGGAGAAGGCGGAACAGGAAACAACTGTACCGGCCGCAATGGGAAAGACATCATTATCGAAGTCCCCCTTGGCACTGTTGCACGTGATGAAGAAACCGATAAGGTTGAAGGTGAGATACTTACAGACGGTCAGGAGATTATCTGGATGAAGGGTGGCCGTGGCGGTCAGGGTAATGCAAAGTTTGCAACCGCAACCAATCAGGCTCCCGAGTATGCCCAGCCAGGTGAAGAAGGAGTGGAAGGCTGGAAAATTCTTGAGCTAAAAGTTCTGGCAGATGTAGGTCTTGTGGGCTTCCCGAATGCCGGCAAATCAACCTTGCTTTCTGTTGTTACCGCCGCCAAACCAAAGGTTGCTGATTATGCTTTTACTACCCTTGTTCCAAACCTGGGTATGGTTGAATACCGCGATGGCAGATCCTTCTGCATCGCTGATCTTCCCGGAATCATCGAGGGAGCAGCTGAGGGCAAAGGTCTGGGCCATCGATTCCTGAGACATATCGAACGCAACTCAGTCCTCCTGTTCATGATACCCGCTGATGCAGATGATCACCGGAAAGAATTCGAGATCCTTGTGAGCGAACTGGAGCAATACAATCCTGAACTGCTTCATAAGCAATTCCTGATTGCGATCAGTAAGTCGGATATGCTTGATGATGAACTCAAAAAGGAAATCTCGAAAGAACTTCCTCAGAACATTCCGCACATGTACATCTCAGCCGTAACCCGTAAAGGATTAACGGAACTGAAAGATGTATTGTGGAAAGCATTGAACGAACAGGAAGTTTCTTAAGAAATCTTCGAAGTAAGTTTTGCAATATCTTTTTTGGATTGTTCTGTCAGGATCAGTTTGCCACTGATTGCGGCTTTTTCTATCAGCAATTTATCCCAATGCTCGGTTCCTTTCCAGAAGCTCGCTTTTAGTTCGCGCACTGCAGGCGGATTTGAATGAGACAAGGCAGTTGTTAGTCTTGTGATAGATTCATCGGCACCGGCAATTGACTCATGCACTTCTGCGTAAAGTCCTTTACGTTTTGCCCATTCTGAATTCCGCCACATGCCTGAATCTATTGCCAGGTGTGAATATGCTGAGAATCCAATTCTTTTTTCAATGACCGGCCCAACTACAAAGGGTCCGATACCGATGGAGAGTTCGCTGAGTTTTATATCAGCACCTTCAACGGCAATTGCATAATCAGCTGCGGCAATTATACCAACGCCACCACCAACAGCCTTACCATGCACACGTGCTATTATAAACTTTGGACAGGTGCGCATTGCATTGATCACTTCAGCGAAGCCGCTGAAAAATTTAGTTCCCTGTTCAGGTGTGGTGAGTTCTTTTAGTTCACTTAAAGATGCTCCCCCGCAAAAACTTGATCCGCTTGAAGAAAGTAAGATCACCCTGGTATCTGCTTCGTTGCCTGCACCATGTATTGCATGTGCAAGTTCTTCAAGAAGTTTTGCTGGCAGTGAGTTGCCTGCCGGGTGAGAAAATTCTATCGTGGTTATATGTCTGTGTGTTTCTGTCTTAACGTATCCTCCATTAACTTCATTAAGCATATCATTCTGTTTTTTAGATTCGATTGATTCGTCTGTAATTCTGATTCTTCTTTACCCGTTACCGTCTTAAGTTGATATCTAATTTATTTAATCCGAACTGCTTTTGCAATTAATTTCCATTTAATCATTCTAATGATCACGGAGCTTAGTCGTTTATAGGTTTCAATGCAACCTGCGTCAGCACTGTTCCTGTAGCTACAAGTTCGTTTGACTGATCCAATACCTCAAGGTACCATTTAACAATTCCTTTAGGAATCCCCCCTTCTTCTCTTAAGTCCTGAGGCAACTTTTCCCTGCAGGTCAACCGGGCACCGATGGTGGTGCCTGCATAAACCGGCTTTAAGAATCTGCAATCGTCGAGACCATAATTGAGAAGAACGGGACCTTTGCGGGCATCAACAAATAACCCTGCGGCAGCACTGAGTACAAAGTACCCATGAGCTACAGGTTTTTCAAATATCGTACCCTGCAGTGCTGTATGATCTGTATGAGCGTAAAAATGGTCCCAGCTGATGTTGGCAAAGTTTACTATGTCGGCCTCAGTGATCGTTCGTTTATGGGTTATAACTGTATCTCCCACAAAGAGTTCTTCGTAATATTTTCTGAAGGGATGTTTATCATCTTCATTAGTTTCTGCACCCGGAAAATATCTTGAAGCAACAGAACTTAACATTGAGGGTGATCCCTGTACTGCCACCCGTTGCATATAATGGTACACACCACGCACACCACCCATCTCTTCACCCCCACCTGCGCGACCGGGCCCACCGTGAACTAGCATTGGCAAAGGCGATCCATGACCCGTGCTTTCGGCGGCACATTCACGATTAAGTATGAGCATTCTTCCATGCCAGCCACCTGCACCAAGTATAAACTCACGTGCAATTTTTTTGTCGTTGGTTACTATACTGGAAACAAGCGAGCCTTTACCCAATCTTGATAATGCTATTGATTCTTCTACCGACTTGTATGGCATAATTGTGCTGACCGGACCAAAGGCTTCTATATTATGTGGCTCAGACGAGTCGAATGGCTTTTCATTCAATAATAACAGCGGACTTATAAATGCACCTTTTACAGCATCAGCATCCACAACCTTTACATCCGACAGTGATCCATAGATCAGAGAAGAAGAAGCCAGCAATTTTTGAACCTGTGACAATACCTCCTCACGTTGATGGATACCCGCTAATGAACCCATCCTTACTTTATCGTTCAAAGGATTGCCGATTATAGTCTGATCAAGAGCTTTAAACAGATCCTTCCATACTGCATCCATCAATCTTTCAGGACAGAAGATCCTTCTTATGGCGGTACATTTCTGACCTGCCTTTATCGTCATCTCTTTACGAACTTCTTTGATGAACAGATCCCATTCAGGCATGCCGGGTTCAACATCGTTACCAAGTATGATACAGTTTAATGAATCAGCTTCCATATTAAACGGAACATGATTGGCGAGAATGTTTTTATGCGATTTTAGTTTCAACCCGGTTGATGCAGAGCCGGTAAAGGTTACAACATCCTGGGATTGCAAATGATCAAGCAGGTCTCCTGCACCGCCACAAACCAGTTGCAGTGCGCCTTTTGGAAGAATACCCGATTCAATGATTTTCTGTGCAACAACATTCGTGAGATAAGACGTAACAGTTGCTGGCTTTACCACTGCAGGCACTCCCGCTAGTAAATTCACCGCTATCTTTTCAAGCATACCCCAAACCGGAAAGTTAAATGCATTGATATGAACTGCTACCCCTTCTTTCGGAATAAGCAGATGCTGACCGATAAAGGTTCCGTTCTTACTTAAACCAATCATATCGCCATCAACGCCAAAAGTTTCATCAGGAAAGTTCTTTCTTAACGATGCGTATGAAAAGAGATTACCGATACCCCCTTCAAGATCTATCCAGCTATCTGCTTTTGTTGCTCCGGTTTTATAACTGACCTCGTAAAATAAAGCAAGATGTTGTTGCAGATGAAATGCAAGTGCCTTCAGCATCCTGCCACGCTCATGAAAGGTTAGTTTGCGGAGTGCCGGACCGCCCGTGCTTCGGCCGTAATCAAGTATTGATTTAAAATCGAGACCCGCGGTTGAGGCATAGGCTTCAAGTGATCCGGTAACAGCATTATATAATGGTGTTCCTTCGCCATCGCCGGTGATGATGGCACCTGTTATAAAATTGGGAAGTTTGTTCAATGGCTTAGATTCAATCTTCTCTAAAGCTATTGATTTTTTTGCAAGCCTTATCTTTGCCGTACGATCATAAGAGATCACTTAAACTATTATGAAAAAAATTGTAAGTATTATTTTCATTGCTTCTATGGCAGTTGCCTGTGGTGGTGAAGACAAACACGAAGGACACCAGAACGGGTATACGCATGATCTGAAAACAAAAACCGATAGTCTTGAAAAGGAAGTGATGGATGGCCACGATGTTGGAATGGCAAAGATGAATAAACTGAATGGTGCTATCAAAGATGTGAAGGCTGCGATTGACAGTATCAGGCAAAACAAAAAAGCCGACACATCTGTGCTTTCCGTGTATCGTTCGCTTGCCGCAGATCTGAACCAGGCAGATTACAGCATGAACCGCTGGATGGAAGAATATTCGCTTGATTCTGCGAAAAATGATGAGAAAGCGAGGATCGCTTACCTGGAATCTGAAAGGGATAAAGTAGCCATTATCAAGGATCGGATCCTTAATTCAATACAAAAGGCAGATTCGTTACTGGGAAAAAAATAAGATTCAGAAAGTGCTGAAAATAGGATCGCCCCCTTACCATCAGTTTGGGGGCGATTTTGATATTATGCTTTTTTCGCGTCGATCTCTTTGCTGAGAGATGCAAAAATTTCGTCAATTGTTCCTTCGCCCTTAACCTTAACAGCTTTGTTTGACTGCTGATAGTGTCCGGCAACCGGTGAGGTTTTGTTTTCGTATTCAGTGATACGTGCTTTGATCACCTGTTCATTGGTGTCATCGCTGCGACCAGAAGTTTTACCACGGTTGATAAGGCGTCCGATCAGTTCAGTTTCTCCTACTTCGAGAGCAAGCAGAAGATCAATCTGAGCCTGCTTTTCAGCAAGCAGATTGTCCAGCGCAACTGATTGTGCAACTGTGCGTGGAAAACCGTCAAACAGGAATCCTTTTACCTGCGGATTATTATCGATCGCAGAACGGATCATGCCTATAACTACTTCATCAGGAACCAGTTGGCCCTTGTCCATAAACCCTTTCGCAGAAAGGCCAAGCGCTGTCTGGTTAGCGATTTCCTCACGAAGAATATTACCGGTAGAAAGATGCATCAAACCATACTTTTCAATGAGTTTTTCTGACTGAGTGCCTTTTCCACTTCCCGGGGGACCAAATAAAATTAAATTGAACATGATAATTTGCTAGTCTTTAATGATTGCCTTGAAAGCTGGCAAATATAATCCTTGAGGGTTAAAAGGGGAAGTTTTTGTTAAATGCATCACCTCGCAATGCTGGCGCGCTTTGGCGCACCGTAGGTCAGCCGAAGCTTTATCGAAGCTAGCTTCTGTGTGGAGCTCAGGAGGATTAGTCGACCTTTAACACTATTCGAAAATCTTACCGAACTTCCACACCGTAAATCTGTTATAACTATTAATATGAAGAAATTTACGTTTTTCGTGGTGATGATAATGCTGGCAGGGGCATTGCAGCAGTGTTCATATTCACAGAGCTCAGACTCTAAAAAGACTACCGTCGCAAAAAAGGACAGCATGGAAAATAAAAAAGACAATAACCCGGTGTATTCCCGCACCGATGACAAAAAGGTTGGACTGACCGATGAGGAATGGAAGAAAGCACTTTCTCCTGATGTATATTATATCTCACGTCAGAAAGGAACCGAAAGACCTTTCACAAGTCCTTTTGAACACAGCAAGGATATTGGTACATTTTACTGCGCTGCCTGTGGCAATGCGTTGTTTAAGAGTGATGCCAAATTTGAAAGTGGTTGCGGCTGGCCGAGCTTTTATCAGCCGATCAGCAAAACAAGTGTGATCTACGAAGCCGATAATACCCATGGAATGCGTCGTACCGAAGTTATGTGCGGTCGTTGCAAGGGACATCTTGGTCACGTGTTTGATGATGGTCCCCCACCAACAGGTTTAAGATATTGCATTAATGGAGTAGTGCTTGATTTCGAAAAAGCGAAAGAAGCCGAGAAGAAGTTCAACGAGAAGAGTTAAGCTTTCGATTTCAACTTTTCAAAAACAAAGAATCTGTTTAAACAAAATCATTTAAACAGATTCTTTGTTTTTTAGTAACACCCGGGCAAGTTATTCATCTCTCAGAGCCGGCTTTCCAATTGCTACTTTTATCAAA
>JBEVNF010000085.1:0-5881 GCA_040508255.1 Flavitalea sp. | reverse complement strand
AGTTCCGTTTGCACGCTTATCGTTTACTGACAAGGTTTCTGACTTCCTGCTGAACTGCTGCTGATCTTCCTGACGCTCAATTTTTATTAAATCCTCCAGCTTCCTGAAATAATCCATCCTGCAAAAATAATATGAAGATTGCAGTGCTCATAAAAACATTTCCTCATAGCTTAAATTTCGTTTATATTGAACCCGCGATATGGAAACGGTAAACATTAAGAAACTAGCACAGTTACTCAATTTATCAATCTCAACTGTTTCGAAGGCACTCAGGGATAGTCATGATATTGGGAAGGAAACAAAGGAGAAAGTTTTACAGCTCGCCAATGAGTTGAACTATCAACCTAATCCCCACGCCAGCAGTTTAAGAAAACATAAGAGTAAAACGATCGCGGTGATCATCCCGGAGATCGCGAATAATTATTTTGCACTTGCCATCAATGGGATCGAATTCGTAGCACGGGAGAAGGGCTACCATGTTCTCATCTATCTTACACATGAAGATTATGCAAACGAGGTGGCATTTACCAGGCACCTGGTAAGCGGAAGGGTAGATGGTGTGTTGATCTCAGTAGCGCATTCTGACAAGGACTTTGCACATCTGCAGGAGTTAAAGAAAAAGGGTCTTCCGATAATATTCTTTGATCGTGTATGCGAAAACTTTGACACAGTTAAGGTCACTACGGATGACTATGAAAGTGCCTACATGGCTACCAAACATCTCATTGATCAGGGATGTAAAAAAATAGCAAATCTTGGAATCTCAAAGACACTATCCATCGGTAACAAAAGATTGAATGGCTATCTCAAAGCATTAAAGGATAACAATGTAAAGTTGAATGAAGCCCTGGTACTTGAATGTACAAACGACCAGGACACTGATTTTAATCTCATCAAAAGTCTTTTTCAAAAGGAAAAACCTGATGGCATTTTTGCACAGGTCGAGAAGTACGCCATCAATACCTATGAGGTATGCCGAGATCTTAAACTTAATATTCCGAAAGATGTGAAGGTGATCGGTTTCTCTAATCTGCAGACAGTGGATTTTATGAATCCATCATTGTCTACAATCACGCAACCTGCTTTTGAGATCGGGAAAGAAGCTGCCACCATGTTATTCAAGGCGCTTGATAAAAAGACATTTGAATTGAAAGATGAAGATATTATCCTTCATTCAAAACTGATCCAGCGCGATTCTACACGGAAAGGATAGGGCAGGATGTTTTTTTTTACCTTATCAATATCACCGTCGTCTTCTGCATCATCGTCTTGCCTCTGTAATCCTCAGCCTCCGCAACCGCAACATAAGTGCCCGCATCCATCTTTGTTCCATTCAGATATCCATTCCATCCTTTTGTATAATCATTGGTCTTAAACAATAACTGACCGGAACGATTATAAACTGCCAGGTAATGGAACTTTCTTATCCCCACCGGGAATACTTTCAACTGATCATTTTTACCATCGCTATTTGGTGTAAATGCGTTGGGTATATATAGCTCAGGACCTTCGTAACGTTTGATGAAGATCTGGCTCCATGCTTCACAACCCTGATCAGAGATTGAATAAAGTTTGTAAAGTTGATCTGTTGCAAGTGTTGCTATGGGATTCTCTATATTATCTGCATTTAAGCCAAGTGACGGTGTCCAGCTATAATGTACACCGGTGCCGCCACGTGCATTTAAGCGGACAGGTTCATTTTTCGCAACAATGGTATCGCGGCCGGCAAAAGAATGATTCTCAAAAATCCTGAATGCACGGAACGCGGTGTCTTTACATCCCTGATCTGTTTTGCCGATCAAGGTTACCGGAAACTGTGTTTCTGCGCGGTATTTTTCAGTTTGTCTTGTCCCTGATTCAAAAAGTCCTTTACCCATGTTCCAGTACCAGTTGGTAACATTTGGAATTCTTGATACAGCATCAAAGTACACATCCTTTCTTACACATGAATCATTCACCACCAATGCAATGTTTGGCTTTGGATGTACAAACATACTGGAGTCAAACGGATCACTTTTACAACCATAGTTACTTTCGGCTATCAGCCTGGCGTTGTGAAGACCGCTGTAGGTATGATACACAGGATTCTTTTGGGTAACCACTCTTCCTCCATCAAGCTGCCATTCCCAGCGAGCTACCTGGTCAGGTGATCCAGCCGGCATCTTAGAAAGATCGGTAAAAGCAAGCGGTTCGTTGTCGCATAACAGTGATGAATATGCGAACGATGCAATTGGTTTGCTTCGTACAGTTAAAACTCTTGTAAGTGTATCCGATTCGCAACCTGCGTTAGTACTCACGGAGAGGCGAACAGTGATATTGTGCGGTCCTCCTGCAGGAAATGTCGCAGGTTGTTTTGCTGTAGATACATTTCCATCAATGTTCCAATGCCAGTCTGTAATATATGAACCATAATCTGTTACAGTTGAATTGTCAAGTAGTTGTATGGAAGGCTGGTTTTCACAGATCACCGTGGGTGCCCAGATCATAGCATTGGGCATACTTCCGATTGTAACGTTTCCATAGCTTTCACGCATGCACGATTCGTTATTGATCACGGTAAGCTTGACGGGAAAATAGCCAGCCCGTGTATACTTATGCTGAACATTCGTTGTGGAGGTGCTGTCAGTCGTTCCATCTCCAAAATCCCATATCAGTTTGCCGGATGAAATATTGGACGAAGTGCTTGCAAATTCAACTTTGTTACCCTTTATACATTGTAATGCATTGTCAATATTGAACGAAGCTGTCGGTACTTTTTCAATTTTTATATGAAATGGTTTGAAGTTACTCTCACAACCAAACAACTCTTTCTGGGTTACATAAAAAGTAGTGTCAAGTGCTCTTGAACTTGGTATGTATGGCGTAGTCAGTGATCCTTCCGTGGCGGTTGTATCGCTGTACCAATAGAGATCGAATCCACGGTCAGCCACCGCATAGATTTCGCCTATCATCTGGTTTTCACAGAAGATCATTGGTTTTGGATCAGGGGGCTTTGGAATATTTTTGGGAACCACATATGCCATTGCTGTATCGCGACATCCATAACCAGGATAGGGTACAATGTCTACCCAGAAATTACCCTCCGTAAATGGCGCAGGAGAAAGCTTTATAGACTGCCCGGTGCCTATGATTGTTGAATAATCTTCTGAATACCATGTATAGGATTGAAATCCATAAGGCGCGTTAAACACAACGGCATCTTTTTCTATGCAATACGGGGCGCTTGCCAGGATATTCGAGCAGCCGGACCCGACGTCGAGATAGGCGTAGCCAAAATGCCCGCCGAGCGTACAATCGGCGGTCTTAAATTCCAGCCGGACCTTTTTATTTGCAAGTCCGGCAAATTGTATCGTTACCGGCGACCAGTTTTTGTATAATACCTGCCCGGAAGGATCTGCGGCAATAAAACCGGGGATTGTGCCTGACGCAACGTAATCATAAGAGGCGCAGTCGATCAGTGCTCCTGTTTCGACTTCATAGGCAGTCACAAAGAATCTTGGTTGTTCTGTGGGATCGTGACCCGGATCCTGAAACACCACGGCATAAAAATAAGTAAAACTGAAAGTGTCCTCAACGTTGGGTACCGTGAAAGTGTAGGAAATCCCTTCAGCTTCACCACCTGTACCATCATTGCCAAGTTTTACAGAAGCCTTGCCGCCATAAGGACAAAGTTTTGGAAACTTGCCGTAGGGGTCGCGGGCGGAGAGCGAATCAAGCGTCATGAGCTCGTGCCGGCCCATTACCGCAGGAGAGTTAACCAGATCGATAAAGTTTTTCCCGGAATCCGTTTTGGTACTTCCGGTAAACATTTCCCAGCCATCAAAGCTCACCTGTTCGAAATCGATGTTTGGAGGGCAGGATTGGGCAAATGATAACTGGCTCATAATGAGCATGAAAGCTACAAGCAGCAGGTTTCTGACGGGCATACAGAGTGCAGGACAGGTTTAGGTTGGCCACAAAATATAATCTTTTAGTTATTAATGCCAGATGCCTCACATTAAATTTTCACTATTAGAAATTTCCGGTTTAATAGCTATCTTGATGCCCCCATATATTACATAGATACCGATTGCAGATGCTGAGAAGATTTGTTGCCATTTTACTCCTGTTGAGTTTTAATTTTTCCACCGATATATTGTGTGCACAGGGATTGATACATCCTGGTATTGATCAGACCGGAAACGATCTTGAGGTACTTCGAAAAAAAATTTCGGGTCATGAAGAACCTTATTATTCTGCGTTTGAAAAACTAAGAACTGATATCAGTACAAAGTTTCCAACCGGGGCGGCTGCGGCAGATGCTCTTAAAACTTTTCAGAGACAGGCTTCATTTGCTTATAAAAATGCACTTGCTTATTATCTTACCAACGACAGTTCGTTCGCAATTTCTTCACTGAACGTGCTGAAGGATTGGAAACCTTCTGAATGGAATTTCGAGTTTAATGAAGCCAGATCAATTGCACTTCAAACCAGCGCAGATCTTTGCAATGCTGCTGAGATCCTTAAAGCTTCCGGTATTGTGGCCTGGAAAAATGAAGCCAATGAGTTCGCAACGATGCTTGTAACGAGCTATTTCCCTTTGATGCGTTCCTATACTTTACAACCCGCCGAAACCTGGACCGCAAAGGAGTTACATGCAATTGCAGCGCTTGCAGTACTTGCTGATAACCGCAGCATGTTTAACAACGTGGTGCAATATTTTCTTTATGGATCTGGTGAGGGGTCAATGTTTAAATATATTCTTCCGGATGGTCAGATCAATGATGCGGATACTTCTGTTTTTGTAAGGTTTGCAAAACTTGGTGAGTTGAGTGGAGTTGCAAGGATCGCTTTTTCACAGGGTAAAGATCTGTTGTCTGCGGGGAGCAATCGTCTTGCAAATGGATATGAATTTTTGGTTTCTGAGATGATGAATACCTCTTCGTCTGCAAGCGTGCAATTGAAATCATTGAAGGATGGTGCGGATTGCGAATATTTATTCAGGCATTATGCCGGCCGCAATATTTCAATGCCTTTCGCAGCTAAATTGTCAGAGGCAGCAAACAATGGCGAACCGGGTGACGTACTGAGATCGGTGCGAATGGTTTACGGTACCGGTTCTGCGATCCAGCAGGATATTGTAGTCAAAAAATTATCTTATCATCCCGGTGCAAGAAAAACAAATCAGTCGCTGAAAGATGAAAGTGATATAGTGGTGAAGCCAGGCGAAAGTATCCAGTCAGCGCTGGGAAAGGCTGCGGGATCTGGCAGGAAAGTCATGCTAAAAAATGGCAGGTACTTATTGCATTCGACGCTCAAAATTCCATCATCGGTTGTGCTTGGGGGTGAGGGTTCCGGAACGGTGCTTGTTCCGGCTGCTGATTTTAAGGATACCATATTGATTGGCAGTGTTTCTGAAAAGCTGCATCATGTTCAGCTGAAAGATCTCAGGATCCTGAATACGCCCGACACCGGTTCTGTTGTTAAGAGGATTGCAGTTGTTTTCAATGGCAGCGGAAGTACCAGTTCAAAGAATATCACATTGAAGAATGTATCAATTGATAATTTTTCCGGTGGGGGCATTGTGGTAAAAGACGTCGATAGTGTACTTATAGATAACTGTGATGTGAATGGTGGGTTAAGAGTTTTCAATATTAAAGACAAACTGAATTACAATCTTTCTTTTATTGATTGCGCAGACGTGTCTGTTACAAACAGTCGACTGAGTGCTGCTTTTGCAGGTATTATGGTTGATGATTGTGACGGAGTTTCTGTCATTAAGACTGATATTTCCAGGAATAGCGGATATGGTGTCCGGATCTTTGGAAGTAAGAATGTGGATGTTGTCTCAAGTTTTTTTGAAGGCAATGATCGCTCGGCTCTGATAGTAGAAAAGAGTGGA
>JBEVNF010000081.1:0-3775 GCA_040508255.1 Flavitalea sp. | reverse complement strand
TGTGTCGAAAAACTACAATGAGCATGACCATGGCATTGTAGTTTTTCGGATGAATCTGAGTTCGGAGAATTACGTGTTTTCTATTGTCTGGTACCTGCTTTATAGTAAAGTTCTGCAAGTGATTTCTGGAACCCGGCAATCATTGTTGCCCGTTTGATCTTCATGTCGATCAGCTTTGTTTCGCGTGTATTGATAAGGAAGAGTGTACTCTCTCCAAGTGCATATTTCTGTTGTTCGGCAGTAAGTAGCTGCTCCTGGTTGTCAATGCTGGCAACCTGGATACTTAACTGTTGCTTGTATGCCTGAAGTGAATTATAGGAAGTAATGATGTCATTTTTGATCTCCCGGTTGGTCTGTTGAAGATCCAGGTTCAGCTGATCCTGTTTGATCTTCACCGCACGGAGTTTACCTCGTTCGGCCCGGAGAAACAATGGAAATACAAAGTCAACTCCCACTTTATAGTTTCGCCACGATACATCATAGTATTTGGGGACATACTCGCCAAACCGGTCGCGGGCGGTAATCAGGGTTCCGGTAAGGTTGAGTTTCGGTTTGAGTAACTCTCGCCTGTAAGAACGCTCCACTTCCAGTGCAGTAGAGTCTGCCCGGATCATCAGTAGCTCTGGATGTCTTTCCGCCGCAAAGGCTATTAAGGTATCAAGCCTCGTTTCCTCCGGCTTAAATTCATTTTCAGATGGTTGTTCGGGTACTGCATCGGCCGGTAATTCCAGGGGCGAATAGGTACTGTCCCATAAATGGTTGCTCATCACCAGCCTGCGGTTGTTCAGGTCAACCTCAAGTTTTGTAAGCTGAATTTCTCTTTCCTGAACGGTGATCCTGGCTTCGATGGTGTCAATTGGTGGTTTATCGCCAATCAATGTCTGGCCCCTGAGCGCCCTGAATCTTGTTGCTGCAAGTTCAACCCCCTCACGGAGAAAACGGTATTCGCTGTATGCTGCATACCAACTCCAGTAATCGCTAACAGCAGAATACCAGACAGAAAGAATTTGTTTTACACGTTCGGCCTCAGCATAATTGACCATTGCACGGCTCTGTTTGAGGATATTACGTCTGGAATCGATGATAAATCCCTGACCCAGCGGGATCGAAAGACCTACGCCGCTAAGACCATGATCGGGGGTGATATACTGGGGATTTACGTTCTGTCCTGAAAACCGATCGTACCCGATTTTCAGATCGGCACCCGCGAGATAAAGCGGGACCTTGAGCTGGCTACTCCAGTTGGAATAGTAATCCACATTCCCGAATTCCTTCCGGTCGAAAACGCTTTCCAGCAAAGGATCGAACTTTCCAAGCGCCTGCATCACATCCGCCCTTGCCGCTGCACTGAGCAATTTTGCCTGGCGAACGATCGGGTGATTTTTCAGAACCAGCTCCTGGTAGAGACTTACCGAAAAGATCTTCGAACTGTCGATCTGCAACGCAGGGATAGTTGCTTTGATCGGGGTACTCCCACTCGGCGGTAATTGTGCCGAGAGGGGTAGAGTGAATAAGAGAAATATGATTAATCTCATGAGCATTTTATAGTTTACCTCCCGCCGGTTCCTTTTCTAAACTCGGTGGAAATCCATTCAATTGTCGCCAGATCTCATACCATAATGGAACTGAACGTAATATCACCCTGCCAAATACGCCGGACCCCTGGCGGAGTCTGTCTGGCCACGCGGCATCGTCGACAGGTACCGGGTAGGTCTGCTGAACCAGCAAACGGTATTTACCGTTTGAACTGCTTACGCGGTCGATCACGGCCACCTTTCCGGCAAAGGTTCCGACAGCTACTGCGGGCCATCCGGAAAACTGAACCGACGGCCAGCCTTCAAACTGGAGACGAACATCGCTGGTATCATCGATCAGTGGAACATCCATCGCATCAACATAGATTTCGACGGCCACCAGAGGTTCTTTAGGCTGAAGGGTAGCAACGGATTCACCTTCCTTGATGTTTTCGCCAACCCCCGCTTTCAGTGTTTTAACCACAAACCCGCTCTGTGGGGCGCGAACAACATACAATCCCCGGCGAATATTTACATTTGAGATTTCATTACGCAGTTTTGCGATATCCCCCTGCGCCTTCACCTTGCTTGAGAAGGCTGAGCTTAGACCAGATTGCGCCTTTGCCATATTCTCCTGGTTCGACACACGGATGTTATCGAGATCGATCTTTGCATTCAACAGATCCTGCCGGGAATTACTCAGTTTATTCTGCGCACTTACCACTTTTGCATAATCTTCCTGCAGTTTAAGACGTCGGGTTTCAATATCGGTCAGTGAGAACAATCCATTTTTGTAACCTTCCTCGTAACGCACCAATCTTGCCTGGCTGGTTTCGTAGAATTTTTCGATTGCTCTCAGATCCGCACTGTCGATCTTCACCACATTCTCTCTCTGAAGCACCTTATTTTCTGCGGCCGAAAGCTGAAATCTCAGCGCATTCGTCAATGCCTCCATCTGGGTACGGGAAGCACCCATCTGCTGGGTTGCCGCCTCTTCCGTTCCTTCTGCAGAATTCAGTTGCTCAGATAACCTGGTTGGTAATTCAGGGTCAAAATATGACTGACTCGTCTCCGAGATCACAAGTATGGTATCACCCTTGTTTACTTCCTGCCCATCTCTTACCGCCCAGTGTTCTATACGTCCACCGATCTGGTTCTGAATGGTTTGGCTCCGATCTTCGGGTCTGAGCGCTGTCACAACACCACGTCCTGGAATTGTCTGGCGCCACGGAATGAAGAGGATTATCACAAATATCGCAAGCACTATGAGCATAAGCCTCCCTAGTTGTTTCGCGCGTTTAGGCTTCAAAAGCTCAACGCTGGAGCCATGTGCCAGGCGATCAAAATAGTGACCGTCAGGTATCTTCGATTTATGCTTCATTGTTATCGGTAGTTTCTTCAAGTTCAAGATCAGTTACAGAAGCAAGCTTTTCGCTTCCCGTAACCATGTCAAAAACGGTATCAAGGCTTGTCAGCAATTTCTCGATCGCGGCACCGATCTGTACGATGATCACTTCAGCGGCTACAAACTGACCAAGCGTCATTTCCCTTTCAACTACGAACCAGGATCCAAGGAGTAAGAGGGCACCGATCAGCAGGGTTCTGATGATCATCGAACTGGTGAAAAATTTAAGGAGGACGTTGAAATGGCTGTTGCGGGCACGGAGATAATCGGAATTGATGGCATCGGTCTGACGGATCACTGCAGCACGGGCCTCCGCGGTACGGTGACTGTCAAGATCACCGGCAACCTCTTCTAGATAAGCTACCAGGTCATACTTATGCGCTGATTCTTCGATACTTGTGCTTACACCGCGACGGAAATACAATATCACAACACCAGTGATCATCATCAGGGTAATTGCACCCATCACGATAAACAGCGGATGATAAAAGGCGAGAAGGATGACGCTGAACAACATCGCGACCGCTGAAGTAATAATGTTTACCAGGAATTTGCTCAACCCTTTCTGGATCGTGAGGACATCAAAAAACCGGTTCACGAGCTCCGGCGGATAGCTTCCTTCCAGTTCTTTCTGTTTGATCCTTGGGAGGCGGTAGGCAAACTCAACCGCCTTACGCGTAAAATTTTTCTGTTCGATCGACTCCACCAGCGTAAGCTGACCGATCAACATCAGGCCCGCAATGATCACCCCAAGTACCACCACAAAAATTAATATATAGGTGGAACTGTAAAGCGCTCCATTCATGAGCAGGTTGAAAACGGCCGTAATACCCAACGGTATGCTTAAACTGATCAG
>JBEVNF010000057.1:0-3328 GCA_040508255.1 Flavitalea sp. | reverse complement strand
GCTATCTATTACAGAATTAAAATAATCGGAGCAGACGAAACACCGGTTTACACTCCGATCCAACTCGCATCATCTAACAAAACATACGAAAATCTTTTAGTATCAATTAAAAGCTAAGACTATCGAGTAGACATCTACACTAACACGCTTAAGTGACAAGACATTATTAAAGTTTTATTTTAAAGGGTACGATCAACAACGGCCCGGTTTTTCTAAGCCAGGCCTTCTTTTAAAACTTTTGATCAGATCCGGAGCTTTATAACGGTCACTAATAGCCGAAATCATCAACCTTAATTTTAAAGGGTACGATCAACAACGGCCCGGTTTTTCTAAACCAGGCCTTATTTTAAACTTAGCTTGGTTTGCTGATAGCTTTCACAGGAAGATTTGAAGCAAACAGATGTTGATCAGCTACCGGATTGTACCACCGTAACAACGGAAAAAGAAATTTAAAGTTTTATTTTAAAGGGTACGATCAACAACGGCCTGGCTTTTCTAAGCCGGGCCTTTTTTTAGTTCTGCCTTATCATTTTTTTGTTAAGCACTCTTTCATTGCCGGCAAACACTTCAAGAATGTAAATACCGTTGGCAAGGTGTTCAGGTATCTCAAGTTGTAATACCTGGCTCCCTTTCTGTAGAGACTGAACTTTATCGAGCACCGGTCTGCCCTGAAAATCAAGCAGACGAACGTTGACATTTCCACTTGTTTTCAACTGCAGTTGCACCCTAAGTTCCCTTGTAAAAGGATTAGGCATTGCGGTGGCTTCAGTAATGTCGGATGTACTCAGGCGAACAACTTCAGAATAGGTTACCAATCCATTCTTGCCAATAAGCTTTAGCCTGTAAAAACGCAGATTGTCTTTGTTTATAACATCAGTAAACTTATAGCGATTTTCAACGGAACCATTTTCAAGGGGTTGAATTTTTCCGGCGTTAACGAAGTACCTGCCATCTTTTGAATATTCAACTTCGTATTGCTTAACCTGCTGGTCAGTCTGTATTGTCCAGTTCAGATTTGATTCAGTGTTAAACAGGTTTCCTTTTAAAGATATATGTGTGGAAGGTAAAACTCCATCAGAATAAAAGCAGGTAGGATTCTGACTGCCTGTTTGAGTTGGATCATCGGAGTTAATAAACATCGTGTTACCGTTGTCATCGATCAGTGTAATACGCGATTGGTTACAAATGTATTGTCCCGGAGCGATCCTTGCACGGAATGTCATTATTACTTTGTATGCTGCACCTGGTTTTATAATACCAGCCTGTTCACCAACTGAGTTGATCAGTTTTCCGCCTGAAAACGAATAAGGCATTGCACCGCTTACATCAGGTATAACAACACCATTCAGTTTGGTACTTCCTTGTATATAAGCTGTAGAAGAAGGGATCGCATCATACAATCTTACACCGGCTGCATTGATATTACCTGTGTTGGAAACTTCAATACGGTATTCAACGGTATCACCACCAATTACGAATGGTTTGCCATTAATGTTGTTGTATGTTTTGTTTGCAGTGAGTGCAGGTGCGAGTACAGGGAATGCACAACTTGTGTAATCACCATTAGTCCACACATTACTTGTATTGCCACCAGTGATGGATGTTGCCGCCATGGTTGCAAGATTCACCGTATAAACATTCTGATATGCACCACCGATAAACACATTGCCGGAAGCATCCACAGCAATTGAATTGGATGTACCAGGGAATGGATCAACAGAACCAAGAAAGGTCGCGATCCTTGTATTTGGATTGATCTTGTAAAGATTGCTTGAATTGGCGATCAGGTAAAGGTTACCCGATCCATCGCCAAAAATATCCCCACCATTCTCATCAAGAATATCGTTGGTTCCATTTGATGTAGCGTTTAACAACGCACCCAATTTTGTGATCACAGGCAAACCGGAGCTATTGATTGAGAACCTGATCAGGCTTTGAGCATTATCTGTAATACCATAACCAAAACCATCAGAAGCAAATGACATCCTGTTGATGTTATAGCCAGCTCCTGTTACTGTTTCAAGCGGATACCCGGTGTAACGTTTTGCGGATACAGGGATCGTATTCAGATCAACAAAACAAAGATCCTGCGCACTCGCGCTACTGTTATTTACAAAATAGATACGGTTGGAATTTTTATCGTAGGCAATAGCTGATGCATAGGTAAGAAGACTTCCTGCACCGAGAGAATTGCCCGAGATCGCGTCAAAACAAAGTCCGGTTGCACCGTTATATATTGTGAGCCCTGCCTGCCCGTTCGATGTATTCAGAGCCTTAATATAACGATATGGTCTGCTCGGGGTACTTTGAGGAATGCCCCATTCAGCATTTGCGGTTGATTGATATACTACTGAACATGCAGGATCGGGAGACAGATTTGTGAAAACGGTATTTGTATTCTGAACAAGCGCATTTCCCTGGTACACCGCTTCAAGCACTGCATAATTACTGATGTTACCACCGTTTGCAGTTACCCGGACACGAAACCTGATCACAGCCGCAACATTTGGTCTGAGTAATCCGGAACTTGCGCCAGGTGAATTGATCAAAGCACCTGCACCACTATAGCGCATGCGCCCGGAAACATCAGCAACTGTTACCGTATTCAGCCGGGTGCTTCCTGCGACATAACTTGTTCCCGCAGGAATGTTATCAGTTAGCTCGGAGCTTGTAATATTTACAGTTGAAAGATTTTTGATGGTTATGGTGTACTCAAGTATGTCATTCTGTGACGCAAGAGTTCCAGTAAGTCCGGTTGTGATATTATCAACCGACTTGGATAATTCCACAGTCTGAGCCGACGCCAGTCCGGCAGCGCCAACCAAAAATGCCATAACCAATACGAAAGAGTATAGAGGTCTCATAGGCAACGGATAGAGATTAGTTTTCAAAGGTATCAGGGTAAAAGTCCAAAATCGGATGTTAGGTACGGCAAGAATTTAAATCTTCAAAGGTAATTTTTCATACTTCCCGCTTATAAGGCACCTGGTATTTCTACGAAGTAAAGATTCTGATTCTTGCTTTTCCTGCAGGCAACATTTACTGATTTTCAATAGTTTGCCCAACATCAAAAATAATATCCATACAATTACGGTCAAAGCAAAGCGATGGATTTTTACTGTTTATAGGGCATTCAATCAATCACTAAATAGGCAAAAACCTATACCTCTGGGGGACGGGAGTATTAAAAATCTTTTAAAATATTTTGGTTTATAAAATAAACTAGTTTAGGTTTGAGTAAAATTTACAAGATGAAGTTGATTGTTGTTTTTGTCATCTCCCTTTTCACTGTCCTGGCGGGTGTGGCTCAGACGAACATTTCCGGTAA
>JBEVNF010000052.1:0-4087 GCA_040508255.1 Flavitalea sp. | reverse complement strand
TGAAATCTGAATGGAAAATTCTCGGATACTTTGTAATCATTGCAGGCGCTCTTCTCGCCTTCATGGGTAGCCGAAACGAAAACTCTCACCCCACTATCGCTGTTGCTTTTGTTATTGGTGCTTTTTTTAGCGCGCTGGCCGGATACATCGGTATGCGGGTAGCAACCAAGGCGAATGTAAGAACAGCACATGCTGCGAGGACAAGTCTGGCAAAAGCACTGAACGTTTCCTTCACTGGCGGATCTGTTATGGGTCTCGGTGTTGCAGGTCTTGCAGTGCTCGGTCTTGGCGGATTATTTATTATACTAAAAGCCATATTCGCACCTGATGCGGCTGTGAATTCTGAAGAAATGGTTCGAACCATCGAGATCCTGACAGGTTTCTCACTGGGCGCTGAATCAATCGCATTGTTCGCACGTGTTGGGGGTGGTATCTATACCAAAGCAGCGGATGTTGGTGCCGACCTTGTTGGTAAGGTGGAAGCAGGCATCCCCGAAGATGATCCCCGCAACCCGGCAACCATTGCAGATAATGTTGGTGATAACGTTGGTGATGTTGCAGGTATGGGTGCCGATCTTTTCGGATCTTATGTTGCAACAGTACTGGCTACCATG
This sequence comes from Flavitalea sp., assembly GCA_040508255.1. Lineage (GTDB taxonomy): Bacteria > Bacteroidota > Bacteroidia > Chitinophagales > Chitinophagaceae > DATHKG01. The sequence goes on along the minus strand of JBEVNF010000052.1, from coordinate 3,473 downwards.
GTACTTGGACAGGAAACTGTAGCGGTAGACAATTTCAATGGTATGTCCCCTATCCTTCTCCCGATGCTGATCGCAGGTGTTGGTATCCTGTTCTCGATAGTAGGGACCTGGTTCGTAAGGATCAGTGAATCTGCAGGTATCAATACAGCAACCGTTCAGAATGCATTGAACATGGGTAACTGGGGAAGTATCATTCTGACAGCCGGCGCCTGTGCCGGGCTTGTATATTATCTTTTACCGGAAACGATGACGCTGAGAGGACATGAGTTCACCAAATGGGGTGTGCTTGGTGCCATCGCTGTTGGTCTCGTAGTAGGTACACTGATGAGTATGATCACTGAGTATTATACTGCAATGGGTAAGAAACCAGTGTTGAGTATAATCAAACAATCTTCTACAGGACATGCAACAAACGTAATTGGTGGTCTTGCGGTAGGTATGGAAAGTACCTTCCTGCCGATCATTGTTCTTGCAGCAGGTATCTGGGGTTCGTTCGAGTGTGCAGGACTTTATGGTGTTGCAATCGCAGCTGCCGGTATGATGGCTACAACCGCGATGCAGCTTGCCATAGATGCTTTCGGACCAATCGCTGACAACGCAGGTGGTATCGCTGAAATGAGTGAACTTCCAAAAGAGGTTCGTGAAAAAACCGATGTACTGGATGCTGTTGGTAACACTACTGCAGCAACCGGAAAAGGTTTCGCTATTGCTTCTGCGGCATTGACTGCACTTGCACTGTTTGCAGCATATGTCGGGGTGATCAATCACAACGGTTATGCAATGGATGGCATCGACATCTACAAAGCCAAAGTACTTGCTAGTTTGTTTATCGGAAGTATGATACCTTTTATTTTCTCGTCGCTTGCAATACGTGCAGTCGGTGAAGCAGCGATGGCAATGGTGGAGGAAGTACGCAGACAATTCAAAACTATCCCTGGTATTATGGAAGGTACAGGTAAACCAGAATATGATAAATGCGTTGCAATTTCTACCGAAGCATCTTTGAAAAAAATGATGGCTCCAGGCGCAATTGCAATTCTCTCTCCATTGATTATTGGTTTCCTTCTAGGTCCGGAAGCACTGGGCGGTTTCCTTGCGGGCGCAACCGTGAGCGGTGTTTTGATGGGTATGTTCCAGAACAATGCCGGTGGTGCATGGGACAATGCAAAGAAGTCTTTTGAAAAAGGAGTATTGATAAATGGTCAGACTTACAAAAAAGGAAGCGACCCACACAAAGCTGCGGTAACAGGTGATACTGTTGGAGATCCATTCAAAGACACTTCCGGCCCGTCTATGAATATCCTTATCAAACTGATGTCCATCGTTTCACTGGTGATCGCACCAACGTTGGCAAACATGTTCAAAACAAGTGATCATTCGGGGAAGATCGATCCTAAAACCGAAGCTGTTAAAGAAGCTACGGTTCAGGCAAAACCAGCAGATATAAAGACGGTCGCCTATAAGGATGCACGATAAAAGCCCGTCGAAATATATTGAGGAACGGTCCCGGGAATTCGGGACCGTTCCTGTTTTCTCCCCTTACCGACCGTTCCGCCCGCCTTTTCCCCACTCACAGAATTGACCGGGGATAATTTTTTGGGGTTAATTATATTGTCTTAACATTTCATTACGATAGATTTCGTATTTTTAAACAAAACGAATTTTATCATGACAGCAACAAAACATCTGAAGCCAACGGAGAGTGAACTGGAAATACTTAGAGTGTTGTGGACAAGAACAACGGCAAGTGTTCGTGATGTACATGAAGAGCTGGCAAAAACCAAGGACGTAGGCTATACCACTACTCTTAAACTGATGCAGATCATGCATGAGAAAGGGTTGGTAAAAAGAGATGATTCTATCAAAACCCATATTTACCAGGCAAATGTGAGCCGCGAAAAAACGCAGAAACTAATGCTTGGAAAGATGATAGACACACTGTTTGGAGGTTCGCCAACTGAACTGGTGATGCAGGCCCTGGGTAATCACAAGGCGTCCGAGGTTGAACTGGAAGAGATCCAGAAACTCATCAACAACCTGAAAAATCAATAACAAATGAACACAATTCTTCAATCTGTTTTTCTCAAAGCTTTGGGATGGTCACTGGTCGACAGTCTCTGGCAGTTGGGAATTGTGTGGCTGATCTACTTCGCAGGCACCAGGAGGGGAAGAAAATTTTCAGCGGATAAACGACACAATCTTGCATTGCTGTCGCTTGCCGCGGGTTCAGCCTGGTTTCTTGGGACACTTTTTTACAGGATGGCAGGTGACGGTGAGTTCTATACCGGCTTGAGTGTGGCATCGGTAACGGGTTCCCTGCATGGATTTGTTGAACCAGCCCTTCCATTTTTATCGGTTTTATACCTCGTTGTTGCGATGGTACTTGCCGGCAGATTATATGGGCAGTTTAAGCTTACACAAAAACTCAGTACCAGCGGGATATCCAAGGCAGCGCCGGAACTAAGGGTGTTTTTGAAACAGATGGCCATGCAGTTGGGCATCCGTAAAAATGTTAAGATCTGGATTTCCAGCCTTGTTGAAACACCGCTTACTATCGGCTTCTTCAAACCGGTGATCCTTTTGCCGGTAGCCATTGTGAATCATCTTTCCATTGCACAGACTGAATCCATCATACTTCACGAGCTTTATCATATCCGTCGAAACGATTTCCTGGTGAACCTTGTCATCGCGGTGGCCGATGTCTTCCTGTTCTTCAATCCATTTGCAAAATTTTTCCGCGAAGTAATTGAGCGTGAAAGGGAGCACAGTTGTGATGATATTGTTGTTCAGTTCAGATACAGCGCTACAGGGTATGCACAAGCGCTTTTAACCCTGGAACAACAAAGGCCGTCGAGACAAAAGGTGGCACTTGCTGCTACCGGAACCGATCAGTTTGTATTGCTCGCAAGGGTTAAAAGAGTACTGACTGGTGAAAATGCTCCTGCTCCCTTCAACCAGAGACTGGTAGCATTTTTATTCTCCGCATTGATGCTTGGATATATCGGTCTGTATACGCCGGGACAACTTCTGCTCAACCCAGAATCGGTGCTCGCTGCAACGGAGATTCCTGTCATGCAGGTTGCCGATGCAGGCAATGAGCAGCATCTGCAAGAGTTTGAAACCGCACAGCCGGCCGCCCGGTCTTTGGCTTTGAAACCAGATACAGAATCGAAACCCGAGGAAATCATCACCGAGGAACCGCAGTTTGATGATGAACTTGAGAAAAGCCTCGCAAAGGTGATCGTTACAGAAAAGATTGGCAGGCTGATCTATGACGCTGCAAACACTGCAGGGACTGATGTAGCTTTCGTAAAAGAAGCTGATCAAAGAGACTATTCAATAAATTTTGAAGAGAAGCCCACGGAAGTTATTCCTGACAAGGCTCATCCGTATGTTCCGGGAAACAGCTTTACTTACAGGACCACAACAGAGGAACCTGTAGTGATAGTCAACGACGAAAAAAATGAGATAGC
>JBEVNF010000473.1:0-5038 GCA_040508255.1 Flavitalea sp. | reverse complement strand
GGTTCGTAACCTTTGCCCGAATACCTCATATGAGTACTCTGCATGGTTCCGTAACGTTTGTCGTCGATGCGGTGTTGACTCTACCGGAGTTGGTTACACGAACCCTGCTTATGTGCCAACAGGTCCCGGTGATACTTCAGGTGTTCACCCGAACCTCACTTTCAACATCAACGGTTCTGATTACTATACTACGGGAGATATTCTTTACACTGGTCAGTGGATCAAAAAAGGATTTACCTATCGGACCGGTCCATCTGAGACACAGATGGTGATCAACATCCGTAACAATGCACCTGGTGGTGGAGGTAATGACTGGGCGATCGATGATATCGGTGTGTCAACCTGTTCCCCTACACTTGTTCTGAACCCCGCAACACCAACAGTAAATGTATGTTATGGTGATGGTCAGAGTATGGCCGCACAGGTTGTGAGTTACTATGATAACTTTACACACTGGATCTGGGAAAGAAGTGTAGATAGTGGTACAACCTGGGCTACAACAGGATTTGCAGGTAACTCTGCTCCCACCTTTAATGGTACAGAATATGAGTATACGGCTACCGGTCCTTCGATTATCGGTGACTCATCAACTCACAAAAGTATGTACCGTTTACGTGTGGCAAGCACTACAGCCAATCTTGCTGATCCAAACTGCTCGTTCCGTGCAATCAGGACAATACAGGTACTTGTTAATTACTGTATGTATGTTTTGAAAACAAAAGTTTCCGTAAATGGTATTCTTGAAAATTCCTACGGAATTATTGACTGGAAATCGTCTAATGAGGAAACCGGTGTTTTATATACTATTGAAAGAAGTACAGATGGTACACATTATACAGCGGTGGGAACGGTACATGGTAAGGCATTAAAAGGCTTTGGCGAAAAGTACAGGTTCGTGGATCCTTCGCAGTTAAAAGCTCCAACATATTATCGTATCGCGGTAAAAGAAAACAACACAACGGAGTATACAAAGGTGATCTTATTGAGCCCGGTAGCTGTTGGATTTGATGTGAAAAATGTATTGAATCCATTCGACAGCCAGGTAAGTTTTGATGTGATCGCACCGGCCGAAGGTTCAGTAAAGGTTTCGATCCTTGACAACTTTGGCAGGGTTGTGAAATCATTCAACCAGTCAGTTTACAAGGGCGTGACCGCTGTAAAACTCAGCAACCAGGATGTACTCGCGAACGGGGTATACGCGCTGAAAGTTGAATACGGAAATGTATCTGTTGTGAAACGTATGGTGAAAGTAAGCCAGTAATAAAATACTAACTATTTACAGGGGAGCGTGGTTAACGAACCATGCTCCCTTTTTTCTTTTTATGCTGTATATTGCCATTCAGCAGTATGACAGAACGTGAAATTATAAAGGCGATAAGCGTGGATCATATATCCGCGGTACCAAAATATTTGCAGCTTGCAGATGCCATTGTTTCAAACGTAAAGAGTGGCAAATTCGGTAAGGGGATGCTGATGCCATCCATCAATATACTCAGTGATGAGCTGGATATTTCAAGGCCCACCACTCAAAAGGCGTACAAACATCTGCAGCAAAGTAAGGTTATGGATTCAGTGCCTGGCAAATGTTATTTTATTACCGGTAATATATCAAAATCTCCCCTGAGGATCGCTTTGTTTTTCAACAAACTGAGCGCGCATAAAAAGATCATCTACGATGCATTTATTCAGACCACAGGTGCAGATGTTGATGTGGATTTGTTTATCTACAACAATGATTTTTTTACTTTCAAAAATCTGCTTGAGCCGCGTTTGAGAGATTACAGTCATTATGTGATCATTCCGCATTTTCTTGACAACAGCGAAGGAGCAGCGAGGATCATCAACCGTATCCCCAAACATAAACTGGTGCTGCTTGATAAACATGTGGAAGGTGTAACGGGTGAATTTGGTTCAGTGTATGAACATTTTGAAAATGATATTTATTCAGCGCTTGCAGGTGCAGGCAAGCTGGTTGAAAAATATAACACTATCAAGATCGTTTTCCCTGAAAGCAGTTATTTCCCGGTCGAGATACTCAAAGGGTTTAACCTGTTTTGCAAAGAGAAAAAATTATCACGCCTGGTGATCAACGATCTTGAAGAAGATAAAACAAAAAAAGGCGATCTCTATATCACCCTGATTGAAACCGACCTCGTGCTGCTTGTTGAACGAATGGTGAACATGAATTTTGTTCTTGGAAAAGATGCGGGCATTATCTCTTACAATGAAACTCCGATCAAAAAGATCATACGGGAAGGTATCACAACTATATCAACTGATTTTCAGAAAATGGGTGAGGAGGCTGCAAAGCTGATACTCAATAATTCAACTGCAAAAGTGCGGGTACCATTTTCAATGATCAGAAGAGCCTCCTTATAAAAAAAACTGCAATATCGATCGGAGATCAACATTGCAGTTTTATCTGAAAGCCATATCGCTATTTCTTTTTTACTGCTTTTTTCTTAGGCTTTTTAGGCTTCTTCGGTGGTGGATTTTTCTTTGTTGGTGCAACAGAAGAAACATTGCCCATGATCACCAACGCAAAGTCCTGTGGCCCCTGGGGTACGTTAGCAGCGACAACCTCAATTTTCCAGGTTCCTGCTCCGGCCTTTGAAACACTTACAACTTCTACGTTATTATTTGAATCAAACGCTGCTGTGTTTCCCAGTGAAGCATTGCCTGCAGTTTTTTTGTTTGCAGGTGATGTAATGATCAGGTTCAGGTTATTCACCAGAGCACTTCCGGGATAATCAGTGTAAGCCAGCACAACTTTTAACGTTCCGGTGTTACTATCTACTTTGACTGAATATGAGAAAGCTTCACCAGTGTTCAATGCTTTTGTTGATTCTATAAAATGAGCTTTCAGGGGCGATTTTGGTGCAACAATATTATCCACGTTTACGCAGCCAAATCCCTGGTGATTATCGGCAGCAACCGCTGCGGCGCTGATGCCTGGTAGTTTAACGGCGCCAGCAATAACAGCAGCTTTAAGAAGAGCAGCGGATGGACTGGCGATCTTTACAATCGTTCTCAGATATTCCCTGATCACACCAATTGCTCCGGCTGTTAGCGGCGTTGCCATACTTGTTCCACCCATGTAGAAGTATTTCTTGCTTGGAGGGAAGGCTGCCCAGGCGGTGTTATTTGGTGCGATCATTGAAGATCTTGTTGAAAGGATGAAAGTTCCTGGTGCTACAACTTCTGGTTTGATGCGGTTGTCGCGTGTAGGTCCTCGACTGCTGAATGCAGCAACCTGCGTTGGCTTGTCGGCCATCGGATCTGTATTGTATGGGGCAACGGGATAATCTCCCGGCCACCAGTCACCATATCTTTCGTTATTGAAATTAGTTCTTTTGTTTTCGCTTGCACCAACCGTGATACAGTTTTTTGCTGTTCCCGGTGATGTAACACTCATTGGATTGATTGTGCCATCACCATCATTGTCGGTTCCGTCATTACCTGCTGCAACAAGTATACAGAAGTCTTTTTTCTTCCAGACAAACGAATCCAGTTGCCGGCTCTGCTCGTCGTATTCACCCGGGTTTCCCCCGCCCCAGGAATTGGAATGTATTCTTGCACCCTTTGTGTATGCGAAACTGAATAAGGTTTCAAGATTTGGAGGAATACCTGCAAGCAGATATCGGCCATAGTTGGCAGCGTCACCAGGATTTTTCCATTTCAGCTCCTGTTCGATTGCCTGGAACACAAGATTGGCTTTATAGCTTAATCCACGGATCGGGCCGGCAAGACCTTCTATACCTTCTGAATTGTTGCCGCCACCGAGAACAGAGCCCGCTACATGTGTTCCATGCCCGCTGTCATAATCTGCTGCACCATCATCGCCACCCGGATTGTTTACATAGGCATCGAAGTCAGCGCTGATAGGGTAGCTTTTTATCGCAGTGATACGACCCGCAAAATCGGGATTGATAGAAGTTTCATTACCAGTGTCAAGGCCGGTATCACAAACTGCGATGATCTCACCTTTGCCACTCAATCCCAGGCTTTTTGCACCGGATGTAGCCAGGCTTGTGGTGGTACCCATAATTTCCGCGGCAACATCATTGCTCGGACGGTTGATAGCGCGTTCCCTGATCTTGCGGACACCATGAACCATCGACAGATTACGTATCTGTGTGATCTGCTTTGCCTGGTTCTCTTTGGTTTCTACAATCAGCAGTTTGGCGGCTGATTCATTTGCGATTATTTTGAAGCCAAGTTTTTTAACTGCACTGATCGCTTTTGCGGCATCATCTTCTCCAAAAAATTCGACGGTGTAAATTCCTTCAAGAAGTTTTGTTCTAGGCAGAGGTTTCATTCCGCGTACAGTTGCACCGAGCGTACGCGCCTGTAAGCCTGTTTCAATACGGGCTTCAAAGGGAAGATGACCCGTCCATTGTACAACAGGTAACTCTGCGATCGTTGCAATGATCTTTGAAGTGGATCTTACAACATAGGTAAAATCAGCATAGGGAGCACGCAGTTCAGCACCGAGTTTTTTTACCTTATCGAGCCATGCTTTTTTTATAGGACCAATAAACTGAACAAGAAAATGATGCTTTCCTTTTTCGAGTTTTTTCTCTTTGGTTGTTTTATAAGCCGGGTGTGGTTTTGTAAGACCGCGCGATGTAATCCTCGGCGTATCTGTGTCAATCGATTTTACCCCGATATCAATTTTAAACTGCTCCGATATATCTTCAGTCAGATAATCTGCCTGTAGTTTTTCCAGTTCAGATGGAGTTACTTCTGCGAGTAAAAAGCTGTCATACTTTTCAATGACCTTGTAGTTTTTCTGAATTGCATCCTGCTCTTCACCTGATGCAAAAATCTTGATCTTTGTAGCCATGCGAGGTTTATTTTAAAGGCGTGATTCAGTGAGGATCGTGATGTGCCGGAAGCGACAGTATCAGCTGCAGAATAAATTTACAGGAACTTTCCATCACTTTGGTAGAACGGCCCCGTTAATTCCCGATCATATAACAGTATACCCAAACAGTTGATAAAATTATCAAAAACCTTTTATTTGTACTAATTAATT
>JBEVNF010000011.1:0-11079 GCA_040508255.1 Flavitalea sp. | reverse complement strand
AAAGATGAGGAGATTATCCTGAGAAAAGACATGAAGTTGAAGCTTTCAACAAAGATGCTCGGCGAAACGCTTGAACAGCATTGTGAAATCGAGTTCAATAAACTTCGGTCAACAGCATTTCAAAAGGCCTATTTCGAAAAAGACAATAATTCAAGATCCGGAAGCAAGGGTGATTATATCTATCGTGAAAACGATGAAGCCGGAAATGAGATCATCTCGATCATGTTCGAAATGAAAAACGAAGGTGATGATACTGATAAGAAAAAACGCAACGAAGATTTCTTCAAAGAACTTGACAGGGACAGGGTAGAGAAGAAGTGTGAATATGCCATACTTGTCACTTTGCTGGAAGCTGAAAATGAATTATACAACGGCGGTATCGTTGATGTGAGTTACCGCTATGATAAAATGTATGTGATCCGCCCGCAATTCTTTATTCCTATCATTACTTTGCTGCGAAATGCTGCATTAAATTCAATGAAGGTGAAGGCAGAACTTGCTTTGGTAAAAAATCAGAATATAGACATCACCACGTTTGAGAACGATATCAATGCCTTTAAAGAAGGGTTTGCCAAGAATTATGATCTCGCAAGCAGAAGATTCAAAACTGCCATCGAAGAGATTGATAAAACGATAGATCATCTTCACAAAACAAAGGATGCGTTGCTCTCATCTGAAAACAACTTAAGACTTGCCAACAACAAAGCGGAAGATCTTACAATTAAAAAACTAACGAGGAGTAATCCAACGATGAAGGCAAAATTTGACGAGTTGAAAGATGGCGAGGGTTGATAGAGGCCGTTAAAACATGATCTTAAAGGATATTGGTCAAGGAGGATAACAGGAGAACATCGACTGGTTTACAAAATCGAAGGGAAAAAAGGTGTAAATCAAAAATGCTTTGTTCTGCAATGTCGTTTTCACTATGATTAATTGCTGCTATTGTTTCACCGCCGCACCAGTCGATTCATGGGCATAAACAATCGACCACAGATCACCTGCTTTTCTAAACAGCATGCTACCCACATAAGGATCGATCAGGTATTTTTCGCCGTTCTTCAACTTGTATTCATACTTTCCTTTCCACGTGCACATCACCAGATCATTCTCCAGGAAAAGAAAATCTTCCTTGATGGTTGTGAAATTTCAGAAGAAGATTGATCACAGCCGACGGAAATCGAAACGATAAACGTCAAAATAAGAGGGAGGAGTAATTTGTTTGGTTTCATTATTACAAAATACTTAATTCCACCATTTCCACCGTATAGAACCTGAAATAACCGGCAGTAACATTATTGCGTATTCACCGGTTTGTAAGTCTAAATTAGAGATATGCTATCGATTGCCTTTCCAACTATCCTTCGAATTTCAAGATTGATGCCTTTACTGATCATGCTGACGACTGCCTGTGAATCTATCGAAGACAAAAATAAAGATACCGCACTTGAAAAACCTGTTGAGTCAACCGGGCAGAGTTTAAGCCGGATACATTGTGCCTCATGTCACGCGTATGTACCTCCCTCACAACTGGACAGCGCAACCTGGAATGAACAGGTGCTTCCTGCTATGGCTGCAAAAATGGGAATCGGTGTCTGGCAGAATAATCAATACTTCTCTCCGAAAAATAATGATAGCGGCACTGCGGTTTCATTGGAAGAATGGGATCAGATCGTTGAATTTTATGCCAACAATTCATTGGTACAAATGCCGGTTGAAAAACATCTTCCTCTTGAGAAAGATTGGTCCGGGTTTTCTCTTGTGGTTCCACGCTCACAAAACAAGGCGCTGAGTACTACAACGCTTGTTGCAATTGATTCCGTAAATCATGTTGTTTACACATCTGATGAGTCTTCAAAATTGAGCAAATGGAAGAATGGAATAAAAGAGGATGCAGGAATTCAATTGCCTTCACAGGCAGTAAGCATGAGTTTTCCGAAAGCGAATTTTAACGCACGGGAAGCAATCGTTACCTGTATTGGAAACATCATGGCTACCGATGAAACCAAGGGAACTGTTGCGGGTATAAGTCTCACAAAATCTTATTTATCAAAACCGATTGCTGCAAATCTCAGGCGACCAGTTTACTCAACCGTTTATGATTATGATAAAGATGGAAAGGCCGAAATTTTAGTCTGCGGCTTTGGTCACGAGAAAGGTGCATTATCCATCCTTCGTCAAAAAAACGGGGAGTATGAACAGGAAGTCATGTGGGCGAGATCAGGTGCCTTACAAATAGAGAACTTTGATTATGATAATGATGGCTGGATGGATTTTATTGCTTTGTTTGGACAAGGCGACGAAGGCATCTGGCTTTTCCGGAACAATGGCAAAGGTGGGTTTGAAAAGAAACAATTGCTGGCATTTTCACCATTAAATGGATCCAGTAGTTTCCAGCTTTATGATTTCAATAAAGATGGGCGTATTGATATTCTTTACACCTGTGGTGATAACAGTGATCATTCGCGTATACTCAAACCATTTCACGGAATGTACATCTATTTGAATGCATCAAGAGATCGCTTCACGGAGAAATATTTTTACCCGATGAATGGCTGCACAAAAGCGATCGTCAGGGATTTTGATCTCGATGGTAAACCTGAAATCGCTGCCATTGCATTCTTTGCAGATCTGAGTGAACATGATCCGAGAACTTTTTTGTACTTCAGGGAGGAATCAATGATGGATTTCAAACCAGTAGAAATTCCGGTGTCAAAGCATGGTCGGTGGATCTGTATGGATGCCAAAGATATTGATGGTGATGGCGATATTGATATCGTGCTTGGCAATTATTCAAAAGGGTTTATTAACCAGGAGGATGCGGTGAAAGATTGGGATGGGCAGATGCCTTTTGTGATCCTGAAGAATGACGCGATGAGAAATCGATGAGATCAGGTAATTTTGCGCCCTATGGCAAACGTAATCTTAAACAAAAAGATCAGCCAGCGGGTACCAAACGGCCACCCATGGGTGTTTAACAATGAAGTCCGCGAAGTGATCGGCGCGGCAAAAGCAGGCGATGTGGTGCAGGTTCAAACCCACGACAACAAATTCATCGGTCAGGGCTACTATAACCCCCAATCACAGATTGTGGTTCGCATCATGACCCGCGACAAAAACGCAGTCGTGAACGAAGACTTTTTTTACAACCGCTTGCTCGCCGCCTGGAACTATCGCCAACAGATTGGCTATTCAGAAAACTGCAGATTGATCTTCGGTGAAGCCGACGAACTTCCACAACTCATCATCGATAAGTTCAATGACTACTTCGTAATTCAAACACTTGCACTCGGTATCGATGTATGGAAGCCGGCCATCGTGAATGCGATCAACAAGATCTTCAAACCCAAAGGTATTTACGAACGCAATGATGTTCCTGTAAGAGAACTTGAAGGACTTCCTCAACAGAAAGGATTTCTTTCAGAACCTTTTGATACCCGGATTCAGATCGTTGAAAATGGTTTGAAGTTTATGGTGGACGTTGATAAAGGTCAAAAGACCGGATACTTTCTTGATCAGCAGGATAATCGTCGCGCTATTCAAAATATCGTCAGGGGTGCAGATGTATTGGGTGTGTTTACCTACACCGGTACATTTGAAATCCATGCTGCGCATTATGGTGCCAAATCGGTGCTCGGTCTCGATATCTCTGAATCAGCAGTGAAACAGGCAAACGAAAACGCAGCCCTGAACGGTTACCAGGATCGTTGCAAATTTGAAGTGGCAAATGCTTTTGATGTATTGAAGGGATGGGTAAAGGAAGGAAAGAAATGGGATGTGGTTATGCTCGATCCTCCATCATTTACAAAGACCCGTGAGAATATTCAGAAAGCCATTACCGGTTATAAGGAGATTAATCTTCGCGGTATGAAACTGGTTAAGCCTGGAGGATTTCTTGTAAGTTCAAGTTGTACAAATCTTGTTCAACCAGATCTGTTTCTTGAGATCATGCAGATGGCTGCAAAAGACGCAAGAAGAAAACTCCGCCAGGTTTGTTTTCAACCGCAATCAGCGGATCACCCGATCATCAATGGTCTTGAAAATACACATTACCTGAAGTTTATGATCTTGCAGGTCTTATAGAATCAAAAAAGCCAGCCCTTGCATTTGCGAAGGCTGGCTTGTAATATCAATCAATAAGAACGCGAATTCTGATTATTTCGAAACCTGGAACTTTCCTGATTCAACCAGTTTACCATACTGATCCTTCAATTGGAAAATATAAATACCACGGTAGAAATCCCCAAGGTTTACAATTGTCTTCTGCTCCACTTTGCTGGCTTCGAAAACCTTTTTACCTGTAAGACTGAAAATCTGGAAATTGTAGGTTTTATCCGCGTTCTTCTGGAAATCAAAGTTGATCACCGAAGTAGCAGGGTTGGGATAAAACTTTACGATCTTAACAGCAGGATCCTGACCGGGAGTGTTGCGTGAACGCTCCTGGCTGAATGCCATCACTGTAACCGTAAGAAGTATAGACAGTAGGTAAAATTTCTTCATGCAAGACGATATTTTACATTCATGCCCCAAGATATTTCCATTTAGTCAAAAGTACAAATGATTCAATACAATAATACGGGGATTACGTGTAATGTCTTATTTTTTTGTTAATGTAAAACGGAGGTTCAATCCCGGTAGTATCTCCGGCGACGGGAAAAATTCCCGGATCGGGACCTGATTTTACAGGATACGGTTCAAAACTTTTTAGAGACCACCCAGAACCGCATTGATCTTAGCAAAATCGGGTATCTCGCCAGCGTTCTCCAAAACTTCAGAATACTGGATAACACCTTCTTTATCAATTACAAATGCAGATCTTTTTGACACTCCAAGCATCTCCATTCCAAATTTTTCATAAATCGACCCGTAAGCCTTAGAGATTTCCTTGTTGAAATCACTGAGCAATTCGAAGTTTAATCCCTGTTCTTCTTTGAACTTTGCCAGCGTGTAGGGTGAATCAACACTGATCCCGAATACCACTGCATTTGCCGAATCATACACCGCAATGTTATCACGCACCCCACAGAGTTCCGCGGTACAAACACTGGTGAAAGCCAGGGGAAAAAACAGCAAAAGAACGTTTTTACCCCTTTGATCTTCCAGGCTTACCGGTTTTTTGCCTGTGTTATACAATGAAAATGACGGAGCCTGATCGCCCTTCTTTAAAGACATAGACTATAAGTTTATTGAAACAGATAATAAATTGCCGGAAACGAAGATGCGGAAAAATCACTTACATCAGCTGAAAGGTGGAACTAGAATTTCGGACAAAGCATCTTAAACTTAGCACTGTTATCTTTATCGAGGAAGCCGAGATAGGAAACCGATACTTCGATACCACCGCGACCCATACTGGCGGTTTTAAGCTGCGATATGTTTACGTCGTAACTGATCGCCATCGACAAACGGTTTCGGTCAATTTTAACCACTGGTATGAAGGCATCACGATATCTCAGGAATCCACCAAAATGAACAGTATACATCGGATCAACCGGATCATCGCCCAGCTTGTATGAATACAACGCTCCGGCAATTATTTCCTGGTAGGTGCCCTGTGTGCTGTAGTCGGCCTGGAGTATAAAATAGGAATATTCATCTACATTGAGTTTTACCCCCGCAGAGAAAACATACTTGGCTTTCAACTCAATTGTTGGATCACGATAGAACGAATTTTTGGGGCGATTAAGATGATGATATGCTCCTCCAACAAAAAGACTGTTCTCATTATCGGTTCCAAATGTGGTGTTGAAACTTACACCGGCACTTGCATCCCAGGTCATAAAGTTTGGCGCGGTTATCAATTCGCCGTTTGGCAAAGTAGGATCAAAACCACCGGGGCCATATTGATTATCGGTTGTCATCTTCGACATATCAATATTTTTACGAACAAGACCTCCCATCACACCAAAGGCGATATACATCGGCTTTTCATTGCTAAGTGATTTATGATAATTGATGGCTGGCAAAACCTCAGCAGTAGTCAATCCAACTGTTCCTGATTTATCAAACAACATCTGCATAGCGCCCGTGATATAATCATCACCTTTGCCCACCGGCATTTTGAGTTCTGCATTCAGCGAACCAGTGCGGTATGCATTCGTAAAGCTGTTCCATTGATCACGGTATACACCCTGCACCCGATAATCGCCGGTAAAGATACCGGCAAGCGAAGGATTGCGTAACAGCGGTGCTTCAAAGAACTGCGAGAAATGCAGATCCTGTGCCTTAAGCTGTAAACCGCAAACGGCTGCTATCGCAATAGTGATGCAACTCCTTATGAAAACCCGGTATTTCAAATTTCTCTTCAATGTTATCTGACTAATGTTACGTTGCCTTTAAATGTTGATACTTCCGAATTCTCACAAACAACTTCAATACTATAAACATAAGTGTCTTGTGGCGCGCGTTGCCCCTTGTGATTTCCATCCCAGCCAAGTGATGCACTGTTTGCATTGAAGTTCCGTTGTTCATAAACCATCTCTCCCCAACGATTGAATATCCGCAATGATTTGATCTGGAACAAGCCAGTGCCACGTGGATAGAACCTGTCATTGACACCATCGTTATTTGGTGAGAATGTATTCGGAAGAAACAGATTTTTATCACCACAGATTACGTGTACGGTTACCTCATCTCTTGCTGCACAAGTGTACCTGTCGGTAACTACGATATTATACTTCTGCGTCTTGATTGGATTTGCATACGGATTTGGACAGTCTGCACAATCAAGACGGAAGTTTGGTGTCCATTTGTAATCAATAATATTTCCTGTATATACGGCAGGCAGTGTGATACCCGCTCCCGAAATAATATCTATCTGTTCAGGCATATCTATGGTAGGGGCAGGGGGAACATAGATACGTTTGGTTGTATCATGTGGACACTGTGCAGGGACGTCAGTTTTCAAAGTGACAGTATAATCGCCTACGGTTCCAAAACTGATGCGCGGATTTTGCTGATCAGACACCTGGCCATTCCCAAAATTCCAGGACCATTTAATGGTATTGGTATCAGCGACGGCAAGTTGACCGAGAAATTGTGTAGGTCTGTTGATGCAAATAGTATCGGGAATCCCTATTGATGCTACCGGCGTTCTGTAGACATTGATTGTATCCAGGAGGGAATCTACACAACCACTTTCGGTTCTGACCAGCAGCTTCACTACATTATTGCCCGGAAACCCATAATGATGCGTCGGCGAATATTCGTTCGAAAGAGCACCATCACCAAAGCTCCAGTTATATGAGCTGATGCTGTCGTTATAAATAGTAAAGTTAGAGAAGTTTACAGTACCTGTATCACAGAATTGTTTGTTGCTTGCACCAAACAAAGGCCTGGCACCAATTACCCTGATGGGTGGGTATTGGCTTAAGTAGGCTGTGCATCCAAGACTGTCTGTAAGAAATACTGATGGATAGAAGAAGGCCGGTCCTCTGTAAAAATGTGAGAATGCTGTATCAGGTGTGTGCCGAACTTCACCATCTCCGTAAAACAAAGAATAGCGGGTATATGGTGGAACCTTGATGTTAAAATTAACTGTTACTGCATTACAGGCTTCGAGCGGATCGTAATTGAAAAGAGTTGAACGGGGATTGCTCAATGTCACCCGATGTGTGGCAGAGTCGCGACATCCACCATACCCGATGGCGACAAGTTTCGCTGTAAACACATCGAATGTATTATAAAAATGCCTCGGATTGGGTGCAGAAGAAGGGTAACCACCGTCACCGAAATCCCAGAAAAAAGATTGGTAATCTTTGGCTTCAAGGAAGAACCTTGCTTCAAGTGGTGGGCAGATGCCGGTTGTATCTGCAGCGGTGAAAGCGGCTTTAGGTGAACGCACTTTTACGTACTCAGTTTTTGAAACAGAGTCTGAACAACCAAACTCATCCGTTACCTTCAAAGCAATAGTATAATTCCGGTCACCTGCAGGAAAGTTTTTCAGCGGATAGCGTGAAGTCGACCCAGTGCCATCACCAAAGCTCCAGTTATAAGTCAGGCTACGACCAGATGAAGTGTCGATCATATTCAAATCCACACCGGGGCAAAAAATGGTATCTGCCCTGAATCCTGCTTTGGGTGACGTAATTATAAGGGTATCACGGATCAGTTTAGACGAACTGCATCCCCGGCTGTCTGTTACCGTTAGTTTTACTGAGAAAACACCTGTTTGCTGAAATTTATGTGTAAATGGCCCTCGCGCAAATTCAGCATTGGTACCATCACCAAATTCGAAAGACCACTTTGTGATAGGCAGGGCTGATACGGTTCTGTCCGTAAAAGAGACTGCGGTGTTCAAACAATTGCCTCTCGCGTCAGGCACAAAATCTACATCCGGGCCAATTACCTGCAGATAGTTATTCAAAATCACTGTATCGCGACAGTAATTGGTGTCGATGACTACCAGTGTTACATTGTAAGTTCCCAGGTCAGCTATGCGATATCGTAGTGTGGGTGCAGTATCCAGTATCGGAGCAGCATTACCTACCTGCCATTGATAAAACCGGATATTCTCCGGAAGCGCTGTGCTTGCTGTAAGTGTGAATTCTTCGTCTTTACAGATTTCAGTTTTGGATGCTGCGAAACTCGCCCTTTCATCGATTAGCAATACGGAACCAGTGAACGAATGAACGCAGGTAGTACCATTGGTAACCGTCAGGGTAACCGGGTATCTGCCATAGCCCGGGAAAGTGAAAGAAGGAAATTGTCCGGTTGCTGTTCCAAGCGAATTCCCAAAGGTCCAGGTATAAGTCAGGTTGCCAAGCGTTGGATCAATAATTGAGCTGTCTCTGAAGTTAACCCGAAGCCTGTTGCCACAATCAACGGTGTAATTGAAGCGTGCAATTGGTGGTAGTACTCGGATGTAAGCATTTTTGGTAACAGTAGACGGACATCTGTTATTAAAAGCGGTAAGGCTGATGTTTACATATCCGGTATCTGCAAAACGATGTGTTGCGTTTTTTGCCGTGTCGGTGGTGCCATCACCAAACTCCCATCCCCATTGATCTCCTCCAACAGTAAGATTAGTAAATTGTACCGGGTCAGAAGCACAAACATTAAATTTATCCGCTACGAAATCAGGAGTTAGAGGCGTTCCTGTTCGGACTCCACCTGGATAAACCATTTCTTTTGTACAACCAGAGTTGGTTACAACCCGCAAACGTATATCATAGTTGCCAACATTGGGGTAAACATGAGTCGGGTTTTCAAGATTGCTGGTGGTGCCATCACCAAAATCCCAAAACCAGCTTGCAACTCCATCCACTGCAATAACATTGTGTGCAGGCACAAATGTATACGGAATACAGCCGCCGGTTGGCGCGTTGCTGATCCGAACAACTGGTTCCCGGACTTTAACAAAAGCAACTTTGGTTATTGAATTTTCGCACCCTCCACCAAAAACTGCTGTTAATGTTATATCATATGAACCAAGAGAGTTGTACGTATGCCTCGGGTTTTTTTCTGTAGATCTTGTTCCATCGCCAAAGTCCCAGGCCCAGGCGGTTGAGTTGGCAGTAAGATCACGGAAATCTACTGTAAACGGAGCGCGACACCCTGCCGTAATATTTGAAGTGAAGTCAACTTGTGGTTTAGGGCCTATGGTGATCTGTTTGCTAACTGAATCTATACAATTGCCATAATTGTTAACAAGCTTGACGGTATAAACTCCCGCGCTATCGTAAGTATAGGAGGGTGAAAGGGATTGACCTGTTGCACCGTTGCCAAAATCCCATGCACTTGAAGTTGGTACAGGGGAAGACGTGTTTACAAAGTTTGCGGCGACATTAAGGCAAACAGTATCGGGAACTGAAAAACTGGTGACATTTTCAGTGAACACAACTTGTTTGATGGCAGTATCAACACAGCCATAATCGCTGATAGTTATTAGCCTTACGTTGTAGGTACCCGCATCGGTATATGTTGTGCCGGGGTTCTGGGCGGTTGAATTATTGCCATTACCCAGGTCCCACTGATAAGTAAGATTACCGGGACCGGAACTCTGATTGCCAAATGAAAGATTAAATGGCGCGGTACAGGTATTGGAAGTTGGTTGCGAAAAATCTGCAACTACTCCGGGAACAATCCTGATATATCTTTCTCTTGCGGTAGAGCCTGTACAACCCTGAGCATTTGTAACCCGCAATGAAACATTGTAGAAGCCTGGTGCCTGATAACTGT
The DNA here is from genome assembly GCA_040508255.1 of Flavitalea sp. Taxonomy (GTDB): domain Bacteria; phylum Bacteroidota; class Bacteroidia; order Chitinophagales; family Chitinophagaceae; genus DATHKG01. The sequence goes on along the minus strand of JBEVNF010000011.1, from coordinate 903 downwards.
GCGAAGGATTCTGATCCGTTGAACTAGTACCATCACCAAAATCCCAGTTCCAGCCTGTAATATTCGAATCGTTGGAAGTGCTCTGATCGGTAAAGTTTATGACCCCTGGCGCACAGCCGGTAGTAGTATTTGAAGTGAAATTAGCGTTGGGGGTGGGGTTAACGACAATAAAATCAGTTTTGACTGTTTGCGCTATTCCTGAAGCGTTCCGCACCACAAGTTTTACCGTATAAACTCCGGGAACATTGTACACCACGATCGGGTTCCTTATGGTGGAAAGCTGCCCGTTGCCGAGATCCCAATCCCAGTTGGTTGGATTACCTGTTGACTGATCAGTAAAATTAACTACTAATGGCGCGCAACCTCTTATAGGGGTGGCGGTAAAGTTTACGACGGGGTTCTGTGCCGACAGGACGTGGCAAAACAGTGACAGAAAAAAGATCAACCACAATTTCCTCATTGGGACACAGCTACTTTTGATAAGTTACAGACTACTTTTTCGCAGGAATTGGTCGGGGCGGTTAATCCGGCAATTATGTATCGTTGAACAGCTCCGTAAGTTACGGATGCAATATTAATACCGTTGGTTTTCTGCCAATGGTGATTTTATTTTTTCTTGAGGTATAAAAGCTTTGGAACACTGCTTCCTTTTGACCTGGCTTTCACATAATCAGTTTCACTGTCAAAAAGTTCCCAGGTTTCATTGAGTCGCAGGATCGGTTCACTGGCAGTTGGAAAATCTGTTGCTATAGTGTAAGCAAGAATATTTGGTTTCCATGTGCCTGGTACTGTTCCGGAGGGATTGGTAGCCCTGAGCGTCTCATCATCATTGAATTTAAACTCGTAACCCGTGTAAGACATGGTCATATCTACCGAAGATACCTCGTACTTGTCAATGATCAA
>JBEVNF010000003.1:0-3327 GCA_040508255.1 Flavitalea sp. | reverse complement strand
TCACAAAAGCTTCTGCTCTCGACCTCTTTGATCAGTCAAACGGGAGACCTAAAACATATTTTGATGCAGAGAACCAAACATGGACGGTAATACAAACCTGTCATACATTCAAGAACAATTTTTCGACCAGATTACTTTCGTGGTTCATTTATAACCGGATATACAAAGTCGATATTGAATGGCACATAGGGAGAACATATTCGTTGCAGGAAATCAAAAATCGCCTGTATGAATATATGCTGAGCAGAAACCGTTTCCTCAAAATAGTAGACATTCTTATTCCCCCGTCGTCGATATTTGGCGGCCACGATCTTCATCCGCATGAAGTGTTCCGGAAGATAGTTGAACATTGCAGAAGCTTTGATGAAGTGATTAAGATTCTGGACGCATGGATGACTCCGGTTACACCAGAGGATATGAGGGATATGACTGATTTTAAGGGGATTTAGTAAGATTTTGGATATTCGCTGATTCCTGTTAGATTGCGGAAAACCTGTCCCTCGAACGATGAGCTTCTATAAACTGATTGCATTATCCTTTGTGCTTGTTATAGTTGGCTGTAACAAACGCGGATCCGGAAGAGATGCTGAACCATCTGATCCATCCATGTATCGTTTGTCTGAAATAAGATCGGCATTTACTAATTCCGATCAGGACGAGATCTACACTATCAATTACAATACGGATAACCAGGTTTCGGAAATAAAATGGGTATTTCGGGCGCCTGGCGGTACAGGCGCGAATCCATCGACTATTGAACATACAGTCACCTTTAGCCTTACATATCAAAATAATCTTGCAGTTCAATGTATCCGAAAAGCTGAGCAGGAAATAAAAACGATCACCTATCAGTATGACGGCAATCGGGTGCGGTCGAAATTAATAAAATCTAATATGGGTCCGCAGATCGATTCAACTATTTACCACTACGGTCCGGATGGAAAACCAACTGAAGTTTTCACTTATCATAATGATCGTTTTACTTCCCGGGTTGTATTTACTTATACAAATGATGTGACTACGATTGTGACTTATGTGAATGAATTCAGCGGAGAGACCAAAGCCAAATTTGAATATGCCGGCTATGATTCCAATACGAACTTCATGAGAGCGATCACAGGACTTCCAGCATTGCCGGGGGTAACTGATTTTCCGTTTACCCGGGATGTAAGTCTTTCCCCGAACAATCATAAAAATCAAAAGGCCTATTCGCATGTTGGCATTAACGATGAGTTTAAGACGCCATGGTTAAACCTTAATATTTCGTATGAATACAATAATGCAGGCTTGCCAACTATAATGAAATTAATGGGAGGACAATACTTTTTCAGATACCATATCATCAGGTAGATTATGAGCGGGTCCGACTGAGTGTATTGTATTGTATTGTATTGTCTGGTCAAACTGCCAGCTGCGGCCAGGTTTACCTAACTTGCACCAATGAAAAAGATCGGACTTATCGGCGGCATCAGCTGGATTTCAACAATCGATTATTACAGAGCAATTAACGAAGGTGTTAATAAGCGACTTGGTGGATTGAATTTCTCCGAATGCCTGATCTACTCTTTCAACTACGCGGAAATTAAAAAGAACAATGATGCAAATGACTGGGATAAAACATTCAGCATGTTGTCTGAGGCGGCGGATCATTTAAAGAATGGAGGAGCAACAGCAATCATACTCTGTGCAAATACCATGCATCTTATCGCAGACAGGATTGAGGAAGCCATCGGTTTACCGGTGATCCATATCGCTGTTGTTACTGCAGAGGCAATAAAAGAACAAGGATTAAAAAAAGTTGGATTGCTGGGGACAAAGTTTACAATGGAACTCGATTTTTTCAAATCGAAGCTTAACGCATCAGGAATAGAAACTATCATTCCTGGTGACGATGACAGAGAATATATTCATGGGACTATATTCAATGAGCTTGGTAAAGGGGTAGTAACAAAAGAATTAAAGGAACGATACCTTCAGATTTCGGAAAGCTGATCACGGATGGAGCGGAAGGAATTATCCTTGGTTGTACTGAAATCCCATTGGTGATCAAACCGGAAGATCTTAAGGTGCCAGTTTTTGATACGACACAAATTCATGCAAAAGCTGCGGTGGATTTTCAATTGGGTTGAGCCTTTTACAATTTGTAAACGGGAAATTCAACTGTAAATGCCGAACCTGATCATCAAAGCCCATTCAAATCTGGCCATCAATCAGCAAACAATGATCTGATGAAAAAGATTGAAATTATCGGCTGCGGTTGCTTCGGTTCGTTGCTGCGGAAATAATGTTGCAAACGTTATACATCAAATTTTAAGGTTCTGAAGAATCCGCATGGAGCTCTGAGAATTTCAATTTTGTTATATGGCAAGAAGCTTTTACAACGTTGAGAAAACTTGCTGACATTATTCCTCCGGTACCAGTTTCATCTTTCCTGTCTGCGTGAGGATAACACCTGCAAGCACCACCACAAGTGACATCGCCTGGTAAAGATTGATCTCTTCGTTTGCGAGTAACCATCCTGCAATAATCGCAACTACAGGATTTACATAAGTGTGTGTGCTAACAACAGCCGGCGGCTGGACGGTAACCAGCCAGTTGAAAGCCATATAGGCAACGATGGAACCCATAAAAACCATAAATAGCAATCCGCCCCAGGCCTTCGGAGTTACCGCAGCAGGATCAAACACGGCCCACTCTCCGAACATAAGGGCAAGCAGCACACAACAAACACCCGCGGCAAAAATCTGGACCGTTGTATTGACCACTGTTGAATTCGATGACTTCGAAACCTTACCGGCATACAAAGTTCCTATAACCCAGAACACGGCGCTCAATAGTGTCAGCAATGTTCCTATTATTTTGTCGGCACTGTCCGCAGTGGCTGCATTGGGTGAAAACCATGAGAACAATGCTACACCGGCAAATCCAAGTATGAGGCCAAGACAAATATTAAGATTGGAGAAATAAAGGTTCCATCGTTTTCTGTCCAGTATAACAAACCATAAGGGTTCAGTCGCCACAATTACAGCTGCGTAACCGGAACTGATATATTGTTCTGCGAATACCACAATGCCCGATCCACCAACAAGCATAAGTATACCGCTGACCGCGAGGATCCTGACATCGGCAATTGATGGCCAATTCAATCTGCGCAGGAAGATCCAGCACGTAAGTAACACGCCGGCGGTTAAATAACGTAGTGATGAAAGTACGAAGGGCTTCATGCTTTCAAGACCGAACAGCGCTGCTAAATATGTTACACCCCAGATAATGTAAACCGCAAAAAATGCACTGAAGAGTTTGAATTTGTTTGTTGCCATGATCAAT
>JBEVNF010000564.1:0-15125 GCA_040508255.1 Flavitalea sp. | reverse complement strand
TTATGAAGATTTTTATCCTAACCATGAACTCGATCTCCGCCAGACAACGAAGTTCTTTGTGAAATACCTCATGGATCTTGAACCTGTATTGCCACAGCTTGGACTATACAAAAGAGTGAGGACTTCCAATGGTATACTGCTTTCACATCAGCAGGTTGTTGAAAAGATCAATGCATCGTGCAGGGAGTTTGACGAAAGGCAATTGTTAACACTGGAATTCAAAGATATCAGCATACTGGAGGAAGTAGCGTTTGCAGAGTTTGAGATTTGTTATGCTGTAATGATAGCCGGGGATGAGCGGATGGAGATCAGGGGTCAGGGTGCATTGGAATTTGTAAACAACGATGATGTTTGGCAGATAAGTTTTATAGACATACCCGGCATCGTGATTTGAATACAAGAGCTTAGTTTTGGGCCGCAATAACAGCCCATGCAGAAAAAATTAATAGTGATAGGTGGAGGAGCTTCAGGCTTTTTCTGTGCAGTGAATGCAAAGCGACTGGATCCATCACTGGATGTTGTGATCGTTGAAAAAAGTTCGAAGATTCTTTCCAAAGTGAGGATCTCCGGCGGAGGGCGTTGTAATGTTACGCATAACTGTTTTGAGATCCCTGTTATGTCTAAACGATATCCGCGTGGACACAACCTGGTAAAGAAAACCTTTCATGGTTTTTTCACAACTGATACGATTGCATGGTTTGGCGAGCGCGGTGTGAAGATCGTTGCGGAAGCGGATGGACGAATGTTCCCGGTTACCAATACTTCAGAAACGATCATTGATTGTCTTGTACGCGAAATGAACAGGACAGGTGTGAAACTGATCTACAATATGGAAGTCAGTGGGCTGGTTCCTGAAAATAATAAATGGTCCGTTCAGTTCAGCAAGAACGATCCGTTGGAAGCTGATTATGTATGTATCGCCTGTGGTGGATATCCCAAACTGTCTTCTTTCGGATGGCTCACAGAACTTGGACATAAGGTGGATGCACCGGTACCATCTCTTTTTACTTTCAATATGCCGGGTAATGATATCACGACATTGATGGGTGTGAGCGTGGAATCTGCGCAGGTGAAAATTGCCGGTACGAAATTGCACGAAACCGGTCCGCTGCTTATTACCCATTGGGGCCTGAGTGGTCCGGCAGTATTGAGACTCAGCGCCTGGGGTGCGAGAGTACTTGCGGAGCAGGAGTATAGATTTACAGCCATCGTGAGCTGGGTAGGAGAGCGGAAGGAACCCGAGATCAGGGAACTTTTACAGCAGCAACGTTCTGATCAGGGTGCCGCTAAGATCAGTTCCAGGAATGTGGTGGGACTGCCCAACAGATTATGGGAGTATCTTCTCCTGAAGGCTGGTGTGAAAGCTGAATGGCGGTGGGCAGACTTACCGGCGACGAATTTTAATACACTGATCCGGTTATTAACGTCCCAAGAATTCCCTGTGTCAGGTAAAACGACCTATAAAGAAGAGTTTGTTACTGCGGGTGGTGTGCAGTTGAATGAGATCAATGCTAACACCATGGAAAGCAAACTGTTACCAAATGTTTTCTTTGCCGGTGAAATTATGAATGTGGATGGAATAACCGGCGGCTATAACTTCCAGCACGCGTGGACAAGTGGCTTTCTTGCCGCTACCGAAATCGCCGGGCGGTCAGCTTCTTCAGAATAGAGTGAAACCCAGTTCCGGAGCGGTTCCGGTGATGTGAAACAATTTAAGGCAGAGGGATAATTTGCCGGCCTTTTGTTTCGGTTTTTTACCTTTTCTTGGTATCTTTGCAGCCCCGAATTTAAAACCATTCGGGTTTATATTATGTCTGATAACAATATTGTTAATCCAAACGCTGAATCTCAGGAGCTGGCTGCAGGATCTGCAGAGGCTACAGCGACACAAAATGCACCTGTGGCAGCGAACGGCAATGGCAACGGCCATGCGATCGCGCAAACCGCTCATGATGATTTTGACTGGAGCATCGACAAAAGAAATGTTGCTGCTTATTCAAAAGAAGAAAAAGAAAAGTATGACCACGTTTACGAGGGTACTTTCAAAGCTGTGAGTGATGGAGAACTGGTAAAGGGACTTGTAGTTGCTTTGACTAAAACAGATGTTGTGATCAACATTGGTTTTAAGAGTGATGGTCTTGTTTCTTTCAACGAATTCCGTGATCTGCCTAACCTGAAAATCGGGGATGAAGTAGAAGTTATGGTTGTTGAGAAGGAAGACAGGGATGGTCACCTGAATCTTAGCCGTAAACAGGCACGTGTAACCCGCGCATGGGAAAGAATCGTTGAAGTTCACAAAACCGGTGAAGTTATTACTGGTACTGTTACTTCAAAAACCAAGGGTGGTCTTATCGTGGATGTATTCGGAATGGAAACATTCTTACCAGGATCTCAGATCGATGTTAAACCTGTAACTGATTACGATCAGTTTGTAGGTAAGACGATGGAATTTAAAGTAGTAAAGATCAACGAAGCGATCAAGAATGCTGTAGTATCACACAAGGCACTTATTGAAAGCGATATCGAAGCACAACGTGCAGAGATCATGAGCAAACTCGAAAGAGGCCAGGTTCTTGAAGGAACTATCAAGAACATCACTGACTTCGGTGCGTTCATGGATCTTGGTGGTCTCGACGGTCTGTTGTATATCACTGATATCAGCTGGGGTCGTATCAGCCATCCAAGTGAAGTTCTGAAACTTGATCAGAAACTGAAGGTGGTTGTACTTGATTTCGATGATGAGAAAAAACGTATCAGTCTTGGTCTGAAACAACTGACTCCGCATCCATGGGATGTACTTGGTGAAACAATCACTGAAGGATCAGTTGTGAAAGGTAAGGTTGTAAACATTGAAGATTACGGTGCGTTCCTTGAGATCATGCCAGGTGTTGAAGGTCTTGTTCACGTAAGTGAGATCACATGGGCCAACACACCAATCAACGCTAAAGAATTCTTTAAGCTTGGTGATGAGCATGAAGCTAAGATCGTTACCCTTGATAAGGATAACCGCAAAATGAGTTTGTCTATCAAACAAATGAGCGAAGATCCATGGAGCACAATCGAAAACAAATTCCCTGAAAGCAGCCGCCACAAGGGTCTTGTTAAGAACATCACTCCTTACGGTGTGTTTGTTGAACTTGCTCCTGGTATCGGTGGTATGATCCACATCAGTGATCTGAGCTGGTTGAAACGTTTCAACCACCCATCAGAATACACTAAGGTTGGTGAAAACATCGAGGTTGTTATCCTTGGAATTGACAAGGAAAACCGTAAACTCCAGCTTGGACATAAACAACTTGAAGAAGATCCCTGGAATACACTACAGGATACGTTCGCTGTAGGTACAGTTCACGAAGGAACAATCATCCGCAAAGATGATAAGGGAGCAATCGTTCAGTTGCAGTATGGTCTTGAAGGATTTGCGCCTAACCGTCATCTTCAGACTGAAGAAGGTAAAACACTTGGTGCAGACGAAACAAGCCAGTTCATGGTGATCGAATTCGATCGCAATGAAAAGCGTATTGTTGTATCTCACACTCGTATCTGGGAGCAATCCAAGGTTGAGGAGAAAGAAGCTGCACGCAAGGAAGCAAGAAGCGAAGCTGACAAAACCAAGAAAGCAGTTAAGACTATCCAGAGCAAGGTTGAAAAGACCACTCTCGGAGATCTTGGTGCACTTGCAGAGATCAAGGCTAAGCTGAAAGAAGAAGAACAGCAAGGTGGTGAAGCGCCAGCTGCTGAATAATCCTGAAATAAGTTAGCAGGTTTAACATAGTCCCGGCATCCCCAGGTTGCCGGGATTTTTTTGCCTTCACCTCATCCGGTATGCATAGAGTTTCCGTAAGTATGCTTCACTTGATCATTTTGGACTCAACCAAAATGACCCGGGCTTCCCATGGCCGGAATATTTTTCCCTTTTCGGGAAGGCAAACCAAGTATAGTTTTTCTTAACATATTGCATTTCAAAAGCATGGAACTTCGGCTTTTTTATTGGTAGTGGTAATTACCTATTAAAAATCCGTGTTACCCATGAAAACATTTTTTACGCTTGCTGTAGTCTTGCTTGCAACCCTTGGTTTACATGCCCAGGTAAATGGTTACGCAAAGGTCACTTCGGTTATCGGACCTGTTCTCACTGTAACCAACGTTAATGAAACATATGATCAGTTTGATATCGGCGACCAGGTAATTGTTATGCAGATGCAGGACAATGTTATCGGCTCAAATACTGCCAATAATTCAAGTTTTGGAAATATCGCATCGATTGCGAATGCAGGACGGTTTGAAGTTGCTACAGTGCTTCTTACTGCAAGAGTTAGTGGTTTGCTGAATGTAATCACTTTAAGTGGTCCGTTATCTACCACATTCAATACAGGGAGTAACAGCAGCGTTCAGATCATTACTTTCCCTACACTTGGATCTCCGAACTATTCAACTACTTCCAACATCAATGCTTTGCCCTGGGATGGTAACATTGGGGGTATCGTTGCTTTTAACGTAAACGGTATCCTTACACTGAATCATAACATTTCTGCAGACAATGCAGGTTTCAGGGGTGGTGCAACAGATTCCAATAACGGAACTGATGCTGGTTGTAACAACACAACATTCTTTAGTGCGGTAAGTCCATATCATGGTAATAAGGGTGAGGGCATCTATAAAGCAACTGATGCAAACTATACATCAGCAATTGGACGTATCGCAAGCGGCGGTGGTGGCGGTAATGGGCACAACAGCGGCGGCGGTGGCGGATCAAACTATACAAGTGGCGGCGATGGTGGCAATGGTTATAACTGCTCTATCGTGACCGGTGGATTTGGCGGTGCAACCCTTGGATCGTATGTAAACGGAATCCGTTATTTCCTGGGTGGTGGCGGTGGATCCGGTGAAGCAAACAATGCTTTCAATACGAGTGGTGGAAATGGTGGTGGTATCGTGCTTGTAAAAGCCAATGAACTTCGTACCGCAGGATCCGCAGCAAGAAGGATCAGTGCCGATGGCCAGGGTGGCAGCAGTGCAGGCAATGACGGAGCCGGCGGCGGGGGAGCAGGCGGCACATTGTTTATCGAAGTAAACAACTGGAACGTTATTTCCGCTGCACCACTAAACATGAGTGCGAATGGTGCAAACGGAGGGAACGTCGGTGATCCGAATCGTCACGGCGGTGGTGCCGGTGGCGGTCAGGGTGCTATACTTTTTTCAAGTATGCAGCCGACAGCAAATACAACTACAAGTACTGCAAATGGTACGGGTGGTTTGAACTCAACTGGTGGTACAAGAGCAGCAAACGGAGCAGGTGTTGCAAATTCAGGTGTGGTTACCACAACCTTTATCGTTCTGCCGGTTAAACTGATCTCGTTTACAGGAGCAATCAACACCACTGCATCACTGCAATGGGTAACCGAAAACGAAAAATCTTTCAGTCATTTTGAAATCCAGTTCTCTGAAGATGGAAACAGGTTTTATGGCGTGGGAAGGATAAGCGCAAATGGTGGTAATGGCAGACAGACCTATGACTTCAACAGCAATGTTACACATCAGGGCATTCACTACTATCGTTTGAAGATGGTTGATAATGATGGTAAAGTAGCCTACAGCAAGATCATCATTTTAAGAAGAACTGATAATACAAATGCCGGTGTGAGCATATTTCCTAACCCGGCTACAAAGAACCCGGTGTTGAGTGTGAAGTCGACCGAAAACGCACAGGCAAGCATTGCTGTTATGAATATGCAGGGTGCTTTGCTGAGCCTTGAAAATAAAACAATCAAAACCGGTGATAATGCAATACTGCTGCAATCGGCAAATAAACTGAGTGCAGGAATTTATAATGTGAGAGTGCTGATGAATGGTAAAGCATATTTCACAAGGATGATCCTCCAATAAGATCATTCTTAAAGGCAGCGGGGTGGACAGATTAGCCGTTACTTGTTCATCCCGCTGCTTTTTTATTTCATTGAAAGCCTAACCTCCGATCTTTCTCAACTGTTCTTCATCAAATTCGTTCAGGCTTTTGAGCACCAGGTCGGCGGCGTTCCATCTTAACTGTGAGGCAAAATGTTTGTCAGGTATCGCAACACATTTCATACGTGCAGCTTTTGCAGCAATAAGTCCGTTGAACGAATCCTCAAAACATACACACTGCATTGGTAACACGTCCAGTTTTGCAGCGCATTGAAGATATACCTCCGGATGCGGTTTACCCTTGGGAAGCATCTCTGCAGAGGTCTTTACTTCAACATATTTACCTATACCCAGTTTTTCAATTACAACATCTATCAGCGCCATCGGTGATGATGAAGCGAGCCCTATGCGGTAGTTTTGTTTCTTAAAGAACCCGAATATATAGTCGGCGCCAGGCATTGGATTTGCCTTTGACCGGATCTTATCGATTGCTGCTGCCACAATGGTGTTTTCGGCTTCAAGTGCATACTTCAGATCAATGTTGAAATTGCCGAACCACCATTCAATCCATTCTCGTGTACGCAAGCCGGTTGAGGTATGATATTGTTCTTCTGTGAGCCTTATATCGTAGCGTGCGAGTGTTTCAGAACCTGCTTCTGCCCAATAAGGTTCAGAATCGATAAGCAGGCCATCCATATCAAAAATTACAGTAGTAAGTTGCATTGGCCAAAGTTAACGATGCCAATGCAACCTGAAAAGTGAAAACGAAAACTTCAGATCATCTGAGTTCAAAAACTGCATTCATCTCCATTGTGATGGTGATCTTTTTGAATTCAGGTTCGTTGGCATTATCAGCTTCTTTCATAGAACCACGTGCGAAATTGGCATACACCGGAACTGCGAAGCCATTGTCCGGTTCACTGATCGATATTGCGCTCCAGGCTGTCTGACCGATCGCAGCGGCCAGATACTTCGCTTTTTCTTTCGCTGCCTTTAATGCATCGATACGAAGTTGTTTGCGAAATTCTTTGATCCTGGTATGTGTTACTTCGGAGATGACAAAGTTTTCTGTTGCGTCATCATCAAGCTGCGCAACGAGTGCATTGATAAGTGCAGGTGAATTGAAAACGATCTCGTATGTTTTGGATGCATACAGCTCATCTTTTTGATTTTTCTTTTTCCACCATGGATAACCGCTATCACCACCCATCGAAGCAAGCTTTACAGCTGAATCTGCGATTCCTGCTTTCTTTACACCGGCAAGAAAGCCATTGGTAATTGAATTGATATCGATCTTGCCTTTGCCTTTTTTCTCATATTCCTTTAAACTGATCAGCACATGAATCTCATCAGGAACCACTTCCATTTCTGCTGTTCCTTTTACACTGATCGTCTTTACAACCGGCTTTGGTAACTCTATCTGGGCAAATGATGAAAGCGCCAGTAATACGCTGCTTACACTTAAAATAATTCTTTTCATAAATTCCATTTTACCTACAGATGCACTAATTTTAGGCTTTACATAAACGATAACTGGTTTCTTTTCAATCAGTAATGTTAAAAGATCGCAAATGAGCCCTTTGTGGGAAAGAATAAAGAAAGTCAATCTCGTAAAGAAATTGGTTTATGCGCTGGTGGGATCCGTATCATACCCGGGGCTTAATATCTTCAATAAACTCGAGATCACCGGCACTGAACATTTCAGTGATCTTCCGCGTGAAAATGTGTTGTTCGTAAGCAATCACCAGACTTATTTCGCGGATGTAATTTGTTTCCTTCACATATTTGGTGCAGTGAAATGGGGTAAGAAAAACAAACTTGGTTTTCCTGTTTATCTTTTCAATCCATACACGCGTGTATATTTTGTTGCTGCGGAAGAAACAATGAAAGCAAACTGGATGACCCGTTTGTTTGCGCTTGCAGGGGCCCTGATGGTGAAAAGAACCTGGAACCCGGAAGCCACCGTAAAAAGAAAAGGACTTGATCCTTCTGATACAAGAAAGGTAACGAGAACATTGAAAGAAAACTGGATCATCACCTTTCCACAGGGAACAACAAAACCATTTGCACCGGGAAGAAAAGGAACGGCACTTATTATTAAAACTACAAAGCCGGTTGTGATACCCGTTGTTATCAATGGCTTTTCTGATGCATTCAATAAAACCGGTATCAAGCTTAAGAAAAGCGGGGTGAAATTATCTGTACATTTCAAACCCGCGCTTGACATAGATTATGACGCACCCAATGATGTGATATTGGAGCAGTTGATGGATTCAATCGAACAGAGCAAAAAATTTATGCCTGTTAAGGATCCGGGTGAAAACATCGGAAGTTAAGATCAGCTTCCGAACAATGCCTTCAACTCTGTGGCGTCATCCGGCTTCATTTTTCCACCAAGTATAAGTCTGAGTTGTCTTCTTCTCAACGCACCGTCAAATAGTTTTTTATCTTCTTCGGTTTCCGGTTCCAGTGAGTGAACGGGAACAGCTTTGCCATCAGGTCCCAAAGCCACAAATGTGTAATAAGCTTCATTGCTGCGGTATTTGTTCTGTTGCATTGCATCTTCGCCTGAAACCTTCAGGTAAACTTCCATTGATGTTGTAAACGCACGCGAAACCCTGGCCTCTATATGCACCACGTTGCCAAGAAGTATCGGGTTCTCAAAGGAAATATTATCAACCGAAGCGGTGACAACGGGGGCACCCGCATGTTTCATGGCAGCGAGGGCCGCGGCAATATCCATCCAGTACATTAAACGACCTCCCATCAGGTTACCGAATGTGTTGGTATCATTCGGTAATACCAGTTCGGTCATGATCACACGTGAATCGCCGGGTGTTTTTGTAGTTGTGTTCATCAGATTGTTATTTTTTCAAGGGTGTTTAAAAAGTTTTCGTCGGCATCTGCGCCTATGCCCGGGGTATCCGGTACTTCAACATAATAACCATTGTATTTAACTCCGCCGGTTACAGGATCAAGTTTGTGCCCAAGCATACAGGTATCCATATCATTGAACACAACATTATCGTGTGCGAGTGCGAAATGAGCAAAAGCAGTAAGCGCCACACGGCTTTCGAGCATTCCGCCCATCATGCCGGGAATTTTATTATCAGCGCAAACCTTGTTGATCTTTATGGCTTCCAATATACCACCTGATTTTGCAAACTTTATGTTTACATAATCACAGCCATGATCCCGGATTATTCTTTCTGCATCATAATGATTGAAAACACTTTCATCTGCCATCACCGGGATCGGTGAAAGACTTCTCAGCTCCGGTAAACGATGATCATTGAATGTGCGCATGGGCTGTTCGCAGAAAGCGACATTGCTGTTTGCAAGCGCCTGCAAAACCTTTACCGCACTTTCAAAATCCCAGCCCTGGTTCGCATCGATACGCAGTACAATTTCTGCGGGAACGGACGCGCGGATCTGCCTTATTCTCTCAATATCGGTATCTGCATCTTTGCCTAGTTTCACCTTGATGATCCTGAAGCCCTGTGCCACAAACTCTGAGGCTTGTGCGGCCATTTCTTCGGGATCCCCAATGCCGACTGTTATATCTGTTTCCAATTGTTTGGCACGCGTTCCACCTAAGTATTCAAACAGTGGCCTGCCGGCAGATTTGGAAGCCAGGTCATACAGAGCCATATCAAAAGCAGATTTTACCGTTGCGTTGAAGGCCGTGGCAAGATGAAGTTCGTTGATCCGTTCTTCAATGGCGGCGGCATCCTTATTCTTCCAGATAGCGGCAAAATCCTTTGCCATTTCGAAACAGGTTGCCTGGGTTTCCCCGGCGATCATCGGGAACGCCGAACATTCGCCCACACCATAAATTCCGGTATCCGTATGGACCCTGATGAAGAGATTTTGCGCAAAATGCATGGTTCCCGTCGCAATAGTGAACGGGTGCATTGGTATACTGAATTTATATATATCAGTGTGAGTGATCTTCATAGATGCGAAGGTATAGTTCAGATCGAATATTTAACCAAAACAGGTGAATTCAGACTTAAAAACCTGCAGTTTCTGACCTATTTTTGCGCCTTAATATTTGGCATAGTATGGAGGCTCACCCGAAAATCTCATTTGAGAACACAGAATACGCATTTGCATATAAGACCAACAAAGAACTGAAAAAGGCCTCATTCCTTTTTTCGTCGATGGGAAATGAATTGCTTGTTAAGCTCGGCACCCGTTTGACACCGGTGGCGATCAAAATGGGTTTGCCAATCAAAGGCATTATCAGGAATACGATCTTTAAACAATTTGTAGGAGGAGAAACCCTCGACGATACTGCCACTGTTGCCAACAAGCTTGGTGAGTTTGGTGTACAGGTGATTCTTGATTATGGGGTGGAAGGCAAAGAAGGCGAGAAGAATTTCGATCATGCCTGCGATGAATTTATACGTGTGATAAAATACGCGGCAACACAACCTAATATTCCATTGATGAGTATCAAGGTGACCGGGTTTGCGCGTTTCACACTGCTTGAAAAACTTGACGCAGCTGCAGGTGATAAAAGTGGTTATGAAGGTATCGTTCATACAGAAGTGTTGAATGAGGAAGAAAAAGCAGAATGGGATCGGGTAGTAGTAAGGATGAACAAGATCGTTGCCGCTGCTGCTGAAGGCAATGTTGGTGTGTTGGTAGATGCTGAAGAAAGCTGGATCCAGGATCCTGTAGATGCATTAACTATGCAGGTCATGGAGCAGTTCAACCGTGACAGGGTGATAGTCTACAACACTATCCAGTTGTATCGTCACGATCGGTTTGCATTTCTGAAAGATAGTTTTGAGCAGGCTGCAAAACGTGGATTCATACTTGGTGCAAAGCTGGTGCGGGGTGCTTATATGGAGAAAGAAAGGAAACGTGCTTCAGAATTCGGTTACACATCGCCAATACAAAAAGATAAGAACGCGAGTGATACTGATTACAATGATGCGGTTGCATTCTGTATTGATCATATTGATCGTGTAGGATTGATAGTTGCATCGCACAATGAATACAGCAACATGCGTGCAACGGAATTGCTGACAAACAAAGGCATTCCGCTTACACATCCGCATGTACATTTTTCACAGCTTTATGGAATGAGTGATAATATTACTTTCAATCTTGCGCGCGCAGGATGTCATGTAAGCAAGTATCTTCCTTTTGGTCCTATTAAAGATGTTATTCCATACCTGATGCGTCGTGCGCAGGAGAACAGTTCTGTATCCGGCCAGACCGGCAGGGAGCTTGGGCTGATCAAAAAAGAATTGACAAGGAGAGGCTGATATTTTATATTTGCCACCCTTCAGGATCGCTAGCTCAGTTGGTTTAGAGCATTACTTTGACAGAGTAGGGGTCACTGGTTCGAATCCAGTGCGATCCACTTTCCCGCATGAAGCGCGACTTAACCCGCTGTCATGCGGGATTTTTGATTTTTAAGACGGAAATTTGCAAATCCGGAAATCAATCGTAATATTGCGATATAAATGGGAGCAACCAAAACCGATCTTTTTACGAAAGAACAAAACGAGATCGCAATGATGGCGAAGGCGATTGCGCATCCTGCAAGGGTAGCCATTCTGCAATATCTTGTCAGGAAGAATGCATGTGTATGTGGTGATATTGTTGATGAACTTGGACTTGCACAGGCAACAACTTCTCAACATCTCAAGGAACTTAAGAACGCGGGAATTATTCAGGGATCAATTGAAGGTGTGAGTGTGTGTTATTGTATTGAACCGCAGGTCTGGAAAAAGTACCGTTCATTATTTTCTGCTTTCTTCAAAAATGTTGATCTGTCCGGAAACTGCTGTTGATTTTTTTTGAACTGATTGATCGCAATATTACAATTAAAACATTTATACCATGAGCACAGAAAACGAACTGAAAGAACTTGTAAAACAGAAATATGGACAGATCGCATTGCAGAATAAAGATGACAACCAGGCATCCTGTTGTGGAGCAGGAGGCTGTTCAACGGAAGTGTATAACATCATGACCGATGATTACACTGGACTGCAGGGATATACCGAAGATGCTGATCTTGGTTTGGGATGTGGTTTGCCCACACAGTTTGCAAAGATCAAAGCCGGAGATGTTGTAATAGATCTTGGATCCGGTGCAGGCAATGATGCTTTTATTGCAAGGGCTGAAACCGGCGAAACAGGCAAAGTACTTGGCATTGATTTCACTCCCGCCATGATTGATAAGGCACGAAACAATGCAGAAAAACTTGGGTTTAACAATGTTGAATTCAGGCAGGGCGATATTGAGAATATGCCAGTGACGGATGCATATGCAGATGTGATTGTTAGTAACTGTGTGTTGAATCTTGTACCTGATAAGCGTGCAGTTTTGAAAGATATTTTTCGTGTGTTGAAAGCCAATGGACATTTCAGTATCTCTGATATCGTTTTGATCGGTGAATTGCCATCTGCACTTAAGGAAGCTGCAGAAATGTACGCGGGTTGCGTGGCAGGCGCGATACAAAAACATGAATATCTATCGATGATCAAAGAAAACGGATTCACTAACATCACCATTCAAAAAGAGAAACCGATCGTAATTCCTGATGATATTCTTTCCCGGTATCTTGATGCAGAAGCCATTCAGAATTTCAGATCCGGAAGCGATGGAATATTCAGTATCACAGTTTATGCAGAGAAATCAGATATCTAATGAAAATTGCCATCTTCAGCGATGTCCATGCAAACCTTCCTGCGTTGGAGGCTTGCCTGGAAAGTATCGATCACCAAAATCCAGATGCTGTTTACTGTCTTGGTGATCTCGTTGGTTATAATGTATGGCCGAATCAGGTGGTCAATCTGATCAGAAAACGTTCCATACCGTCTATCGCTGGAAATTACGATCAGGGCATAGGCTTAAATAGCAGTGAATGCGGTTGTGCTTATAAAACAGAAAACGACAGGGAGATGGGCAGTGTTTCGATCTCCTATACCAATTCAATAATCGGAACAAAAGAAAGGGAATATCTCAGGACCTTGCCTGCACATATAAGACTGACATTTCAGCTAAACAACCTCAGTCTGAACCTCCTACTTGTTCATGGAAGTCCCCGCAAGATCAACGAGTATTTGTTTGAGGACCGCGATGAGAAGAGTCTGAAAAGAATATTGGTGGATGCAGATGCAGATGTTCTGTGTTTTGGTCATACTCATAAACCCTTTCACCGCGTACTTTCCGATGGTAATGCATCTTCTCCCGGAATTCGTCATGCAATCAATACGGGTTCTGTTGGAAAACCAAAGGATGGAAATCCTATGGGGTGTTACGCAATGATCACTATCAATCACGATAGCAGTGTAGCAAGAACCGATAATATTCAGGTTGAGTTTATAAGATTCGACTATGATATAGAAAAGGCTGCAATGGCAATAGAAGAAAGTATTTTACCCGATGAATATGCAGGAATGCTGAGAAAAGGTTTGTAATGACAGGCACTATTTTTTAGTATATTTGAAGAAGCCGGTTCAGACAAAGGTTACCCGGCGATTTCTCCACTAAATGATTGCCATATGCCAAACCGTCGTAGCCTTCTCAGGATATTGGTTTTCCTGTTTGTATTGATGCTTGGTAACAGCTACCGTAGCCACGAAGCCCTTCCTTCTTCAACCAATGTACTTACCGATGCACTTACCGGATCCTGGCATTTGAAAGATGCCGGCACTGATCAGTTATTGATCATAGCAGACAACTATATCATGCATACCATTTACTCGTTTGATCAGAAAAAATTTGAGATGGCAAAAGGTGGTACCTATAAACTTGCAGATGGAAAGCTCAATGTGAAGGTCGAGTTCAATAGCAACGATAAATCAAAGGCTGCTTCGAATGCCTCACATGGCTATAAAATTGAAGGTGACCAGTTAACCCTTGCTCTTGGTGAAAAGACACATGTTTTCAAACGCCTGGACAACGGAACTGCGCCGCTGACCGGTAACTGGAATATCACGGGCCGTATGCAGGACGGTAAAATGGGCGAAATTGTACCTGGTGACCGCAAAACGATCAAATTGCTTTCCGGCACAAAATTCCAATGGGCGGCGATCAACACCAAAACCGGTGAGTTTTTTGGTACCGGCGGTGGCTCCTACAGTTTCGAAAATGGCAAGTACACAGAAAATATCGAGTTTTTTTCACGTGATAACAGCCGGGTAGGGGCCTCCCTGAGTTTTGACGGTGCCCTCGAAAACGGGAAATGGATTCATAAGGGACTCAGTTCCAAAGGTGATGCAATCCATGAAGTCTGGAGTCGCGTACATGTAGCAGGTTAAACATCCAATACCTTTGGTAATTCTTTGCTTAGGTGTAAACAATTACTTAAAATTGCGCTCCTGCGTCAATAAACGTTGGCAGGGTAGTAATTTTGTGGCAAAACCGGGATCGGTACCCTTACAAAAAATCAAGCACCTTAAACTGATCCGACATGGTATTATTGCTGGCTTCACTTCAGGAGATCAAGCTGTTTCTCAAGATAGTCTTGTGGATCGCTGTGCCCCTGATCACTATATCATTTGTTATCACCACTATACTTCACTACCGTCAGAAAAAACGCAATGCGCTTCGTGGTGATTCTATGCCTGAACTCGAGGAAGACGGCGACAAATCAATCGTTTCACGTCTCCACCGTGAGGTTTCCTATTACCGAAAACGCATAGGTGAATTGCAACACGTGCTAAGCTTTGCGAAAGATGAGGTTCCAAAGGCGCCACTGGCTGATCAGCCGCTTGCTGCATTGGATCCTGAGAACATAGCGATAGCGGGTGTGATCAGCGAAACACTTGAAACATCAGGTCTCACCGATAAGCCGATCCTTTCAGGTGATTCAGCTTATCTGCAGGACCTGGTTAATGAGCAAAAAGCTCATGTTCAGTTTTTACAGAATCAACTGGAAAACCGCATACGTTCATTTCATGAGATGGAGCAGGAATGCCGTGATGCAAAAGCCCGTGTTCAGCGACTCGAGAATAGTCTGCAGGAACTGCAATCACAACATAACAAAACGCTGCAATTACTTGACAAGCAGGCTGCGCTTTAACGATATCCGGGTTATCCCGGAGATGTCCACATGCGAATCCTGAAAAGAACAATTGTTTAACTTGCACCCATGCAGCAGTATCTCGACCTTGTTAAACTGATCATCGAAAAAGGAGTCAGCAAAACTGATCGTACCGGAACAGGAACAACCAGCATATTTGGTCACCAGT
>JBEVNF010000544.1:0-3647 GCA_040508255.1 Flavitalea sp. | reverse complement strand
GTGATCCATAAATGGATGCAGCAGATGCATCTTTAAGAACCTGTACTGATGAAATGTTTGCGGGATCCATGTTCTGGAATACCTCTGGTCTGGTGGTTGGTACACCGTCGATGATATACAGCGGATCGGTGTTTCCAAGTGTGTTTGCTCCACGGATCAGGATACGTCCATTCGAACCGTTCGGTGATCCATCTTTTTCAACATACAAACCTGCAACCCGACCCTGCAATGCCTGCATGGTGTTCCCGGAACTTGTGTTCTTCACTGGATTAAGATCTACTACGGCGACTGAGCCTGTCACATCTTTTCTTCTTTGCGAGATGTAACCAACTACCACCACTTCACTGATGCTTTGTAATGCATCTTCCATGATGATGGGATCTGTCGTGATTGCGCTGGCGATCAGCGTAACACTCTTCATACTAGTGTAGGTAAATACAACCTGTGTTGACGGGTCGGCCTGAATTGCAAAGGCACCCAATGAGTCTGTGGTTGTTGCATTGCTACCAGCCTGTACAGTAACGCCTTCAAGGGGTTTCCCCAATGATTTGCTGACCACGGTTCCTGAGATCCGTTTGGCCTGTGAAAAGGCGCTACCTGCAATAAGTAGCAAAGCGAATAGGCAAGTCAATGTTCGCATATATGTGAGTTTTAGTTTTTCTAACAGTCTTCCTCAAAGAGGCGCATCATACTCCGGGCAAGCGCCATCTTTCCCGGCAACAAAAGCCCCCAGGCTGTTCGCGTAATTCAAAGCTTTGATCTTCGTTTCCCCATTCAATAACCGCGATAGCAATCCGGCTAAGAATGCATCACCACTGCCAACAGTGTCAGCAACATTCACCTTTATGCCCGGCTGTTTGTAGATCTTTCCATCACTAAATAGCACAGCACCATCAGCGCCGCAGGTTACAACCAAATCCGACACCTGGTATTTATCACTTACAAACTGTAACTGATCTGGTATAGAATCAAGTGAGCGATGCCAACCACTGATCAATTCCAGCTCAGCCTCATTCATCTTTACAAAGTCTGCATGTGGCAAAAGATCTTCGATCAGTTCACGTGTGAAACAATTCTTCCGGAGATTCACATCAAACACTTTTGAACAGCGCTGATCAAGCAAGCGATATAATGTTTCCCGGGAAGCCGGCTCTCTTGACGCAAGACTCCCGAATATGAACCAATCAGTATTTACAAGCAATGGAACAAATTCATCCTTCCATTCAATATGATCCCAGGCAACGGGACGAACAATATCGTATTCAACCTCATGATTATCCATGATGCGCGCCAGTACACGGCTGGTTTCATATTTATTATCAACCTGGAACAATGAAGTATCAATTCCTTTTGTACTGAATATTTCTCGTAGTTCAGTTCCTGATGCATCATTGCCGATCCTTGTGATCACAGATACATCAATGCCATGTTTCATCAGATGATATGCAACATTTACCGGTGCACCACCTGGTCTTGCGCCATTTGGCAATACATCCCAGAGTACTTCGCCGAAGCAGACTATTTTGTGTTTTGTTGGCATAGGTCAGGCTTGATTGTTTGCAAGTTTGGTTTCAAGTTCTTCTAGTGATACTCCTTTTGTTTCGGGCATTTTAAACAGTACCCATAACAATTGCATCACCATCAGGAATGCAAAAAATGCAAAGATTGGCCAGGGATTATCCTTGAAAATTCCATCTGTGCTGTCAAGAAAGTAGGGTGTAACCAGTGTGATGATGGCAGCGAAGATCCAGTGCACACTGGCTCCAAATGACTGGCCCGCCGCACGATGTTTGTTTGGAAAGATCTCTGATATAAATACCCAGATCACTGCACCCTGTCCTACCGCATGTGATGCAATAAATATGAGCAGGAAGGTCATTAACACCATTGGTGATGATTGAATCGCAAAGCAGACTGCAACCATCGCGAGACTTATAATATATCCCACAGATCCTATCAGCATAAGATTTCTTCTGCCGAGACGATCAATGAGATAAAGACCTGTGAATGTGAAGAGCAGGTTTGTTCCCCCGATTGCGATTGAATTGAGTAATGAATCAGCAGTACCGAGCCCAATGCGTGTAAGGATCTCAGGTGCATAATATAATATAAAGTTGATGCCTGAAAGTTGATTGAAGAATGCAACCATGAACGCGAGCCAGATGATGGTTGAGTTTTTTCTGCTGAAGAACTGACCACTTTTTCCCGCATCAGTTTCATTTGTTTTTATCATCGTCTGAATCTCACCTTCCGGATTTTCAACACCTATCTGAAGGAGTATTTCCATTGCCTTTGCACGATCACCTTTTTTGGTGATCAGCCATCTTGGGCTTTCGGGTACACCGAATACCAATAGTGTATAGATCACAGAAGGTATTGCAAGTACACCGAGCATCCATCTCCAGTCATTCTCTCCGCCTACACCTTGTAAAAGATAATTTGATAAAAACGCTACCAGGATTCCAAATACAATATTGAACTGGTACATCGCGCCAAGTCTTCCTCTTGTAGCTGGTGTTGAGATTTCAGAGATATATGTAGGCGCAACAACAGATGATACACCGATACCAACCCCACCTATAAACCGGAAGAAGGAGAATGTATATGGATCCTGTGCGAGTGCAGAGCCTACTGCTGAAACTGCGAAGATGATACCTATAAATAACAAGACTTTCTTGCGGCCGTATTTCTCAGTTGGTCCACCGCCAAACACTGAACCAACCAATGTTCCCCAGAGGGCCATCGACATAATAAAGAAACCATGAAATAATGGAGAAGTATGCCAGAGGTTTTTGATAGGAAGATTTGCGCCTGATATTACTACCGTATCAAATCCAAAAATAAATCCCGCCAGCGCGGCAACCAATGACCATTGAAACATCTTACTTTGATTCATACAGCAGTTCGTTTACGTTGTGAAAGTAGATTGTGATAAAATATTTGTGTTTAGGTTTTGTTTCAAAAATGTTAGGTTTTGGATTTTGTCATTTAATGGAAGGCCTCTAAGTTGGAGAGAGTTGACCACTAGGATCTAAACTCCTTTGGCGTCATATTAAACTTCCCCTTAAACACCGTCGAAAAATAACTCGCCGAGGAAAAACCAACCTGGTATGAAATCTCAGAAATGGTCAACGTCTCATCCTGCAACAAATACTTTGCTTTATTAAGTCTTGTATTCAGAATGTATTCATTGATGCTTATATCTAACCCATCTCTGATCTTTCTGTATAGCTGAACTTTTGAAATACCAAGACTCGAGCAGATCTCTTCAACCGACAGATCAGGGTTCCCGATATTTGATTCAACATAGGTCGTGAACTCATTTAAGAACTTCTTGTCGCCTTTTTTTACACCGGTTGGTTTGGTGTTGCCTGCAAGGTCAGTGATAAGATGCTCCCGCATTCTTGTCCTGTTTGATAGCAGGCTGGTGATCGTTTCATGCAGGTAGTGAATATTGAAGGGCTTTGTGAGATATGCGTCTGCTTTGAGTTTCATCGCGGCGATCTTCTGATCATTATTGGTTTGCGCAGTTAACAATACAACCGGGATATGCGAAGTGCGCGGATCTGACTTAAATAAGCCGGTAAGTGATAGGCCATCCTGATCGGGCAACATAATATCACAGATGATCAGATCGGGCAGGTGAT
>JBEVNF010000461.1:0-4969 GCA_040508255.1 Flavitalea sp. | reverse complement strand
TCTTTAGAATCTGTAACCTTTCCGGTAATTTCCCGGTTCTGGGCCAGTAGGGTCTGCGTAACAAATAGCAGTAATAAAGGCAGAGCTGCCTTCATAAGCAATCGTTTGATTGGCATACTGAGTGATTATTGGTTTATTAATATGGCTTAAAAACTAGTTGGCTTTAATCACTGAATGTGTGATAATTACACAATTTTAGTACAATTACGGAAACAATCAAATATTTCTTAACAATCTTTTAATTCATTTTCTGACACTTATCCGCTAAATCCATTCAGCAAATACTTGATTTTAAACAGGACAGCATGTCAGGATTTTTAGCTGCTTCCAAATGACCATTGTTTAACCTTTATTTTTCAGGGCCGTTGCAAACCAAATTTTTTCGAGTTAAACATATATAGTTTCCCGGGGCGGTGAGGTACGTCTTGCTCAAGCTCGTTGGCATCAACGAGCCAATCCATCTGAAAAAAACGTTTTCTGAAATTACGCCTGTCAAGTTTCTGATCCAGCACTGCTTCGTACAGACATTGTAATTCACGCAACGAAAATTTTTCCGGCAGAAGATTAAATACGATAGGATGATCTGTGATCTTGCCCCGCAACTGCGTAATACAGGTTTCAAGAATCTTCTTATGGTCAAAGGCGAGCGTGTTGATATCATTCACCGGATGCCAGTGCAAATAATTGTGCTGCAGTTCAAGATCATGATCGCGGATATTGATCAGTGAGTAATAAGCCGTTGTAATCACACGTCCCGCTGGGTGACGGTTCACATCGCCAAAACAATGAACCTGTTCGAGATATACATTCTCAAGACCGGTGCGCTCACGCAGAACACGGTACGAGGCGCTGTCGAGATTTTCATCCGGGCGCACCAGGTCGCCAAGCAAAGACCATTGATCCCGGAATTCTTCCAGGTCAGATTTGATCAGCAATACCTTTAATTCATTTTGTTCAAAACCGAAGATCACGCAGTCGACTGAGACTCCGATACGGAAGAATTCTGTCTGCTCGCTTATTAACTGGCGCGCAGTTCTTGGGGCTATGGGCTGGCTATCGTTCACTTAACCTGATTAAGAGATTGGCAATCGTTCTTTGGAAATCGTATCCAATTATACTAATCCTTTTTATAAATTTCATAGTGTTAAGGGAAAATCTTTTTAAGTACACTGCCTATCTTTATCGGTCCAATCATTAGAAGTATGTATTCAGGTGCCCAGACAAAATCGCTGCAGAGTTCAACAACCTCTCTGATAAAAAAGCAAACACTTTCGGTTGAAGATCTCACTGAACTCCGCGATGTGCTTCGCTTTCATGAACACAGATATTATATTCAGAACGATCCGCTGATCGCCGATTTTGAATATGATCAGCTATATAAACAACTCCAGGCAGTTGAAGAAAAACACCCTGATCTGATCACCCCGGACTCTCCTACCCAAAGGGTCGCTAAAGGACTCACG
Source organism: Flavitalea sp. (assembly GCA_040508255.1). Lineage (GTDB taxonomy): Bacteria > Bacteroidota > Bacteroidia > Chitinophagales > Chitinophagaceae > DATHKG01. The sequence continues at coordinate 3,506 of JBEVNF010000461.1, read as the reverse complement.
AAGGAGTTTCCGACCGTTCAGCACCTTGTGCCGATGCTTTCGCTGGAGAACTCTTATGATGCAGACGATCTTAAAGACTGGGACAGGAAGGTTCGCGAACTGGCAAAACTGAATGAGATCGAATATTGCATCGAGCCTAAATTTGATGGCGCAAGTATTTCGGTTATATATGAACGTGATCATCTTTTAAGAGGTGTAACCCGTGGTAATGGTGTTGAAGGTGATGATATTACAACCAATATCAAACAGATCCGGACCGTGCCGCTTTCCGCATCCTTCTCAACTTTTGGTATCGAGATGATCGAGATCAGGGGTGAGGTGCTTATGAATAAAAGCAGTTTCAAGAAGTATAATGAAGGTTTGACTGAACAAAACCTGGCGCCTCTTGCGAACCCACGTAATGCAGCTGCCGGCGCACTCAGGATCAAGGATTCAAGGGAAGTGGCAAGAAGAAATCTTGAAGCCTTTCTTTACAATGTGAGTTATCATGTACATGATCCGAATTTCAAACAAAACAAGGCTCTTGACACCCACAGCGGTATGCTTGATATGCTCTGGGATCTTGGGTTCAGGAGTCCTGTAAAGGAGCTGCGTGTTGTGAAGGGTATCGATGCGGTTATAGCTTACTGTAATGAATTTGAATCGAACCGCGATAACCTGCCTTATGAAATTGACGGTATGGTGATCAAGGTAAATAATATAGATCTGCAGGATCGTCTTGGTATGACCACGCATCACCCACGCTGGGCGATGGCTTTCAAATTCAAGGCAAGACAGGCAACCAGCAAGCTTCGGGCTGTTGAGTACCAGGTTGGACGCACAGGATCGATCACACCGGTAGCGAAGATCGAACCTGTGCCTATCGGCGGTGTGACAGTCGGCTCTATCTCATTGTTCAATGAAGATGTGATCAGGGAGAAAGATCTTATGATCGGAGATACCGTACTTGTTGAAAGAGCCGGCGATGTGATCCCTTATATAGTGAAGTCAATGAGCGAACTACGTACCGGTAATGAACAACCGATCGTGTTCCCAAAGGTTTGTCCTGTTTGCGGCGATAAGCTTGTGAAGCCTGAAGATGAAGCCGTATCCCGTTGTGTAAACATCAATTGCAAGGCACAGGTTGTTGAAAGGATCATTCACTTTACCAGCAAGGATGCCATGGATATCCGTGGCTTTGGTGAAGCCAACGTACGCAAGTTCTTTGATCTTGGGTTGCTGGCAGATATACCGGGCATCTATAAGATACCATTTGATAAGATCAGGCAACTGGAAGGATTTGGTGAAAAGAGCATTACCAATCTCCAGGCATCTATTGAAGCCTCAAAGAAACAACCTCTGAACAGGCTGATCTTTGGTTTGGGTATCCGTTATGTGGGTGAAACAACGGCTAAAGTGCTTGCCCATACAGTCAGGCATCTGCTTGAGTTTGCAGACTATACCTCAGAGCAGCTTACCGCACTTGAAGACGTCGGGCCAAAGGTTGCAGGTAGTATCTACCAATTTTTCAGGAACCAGGATAACATCAAAATGTTACAGGAACTCGAAGCACTTGGTCTTGTTCTTGTTAATGAAAAAAAGAACCTCACGGGGACGGGTAACCTTAGCGGGCTGACCTTCCTTTTCACAGGTACCCTGCCAACACTTAAAAGAAGTGATGCAGAAGCAATGGTAGAAGCCCGTGGTGGCAAGCTTCTTGGCAGTGTAAGCAGTAAATTGAATTACCTTGTAGTGGGTGAAGATGCAGGCTCAAAGCTTGAAAAGGCAAAAAAGATAAACTCGGTTAACGTGATCAGTGAAGCCCAGTTTCTGGCTATGGTAAACACTTAGTTGAAATTATTATTGATAAAGGGTAACGATTCACGTTAAAAAATATTGGTATCTTTAAATAAAAGGAAAGCATGGTAAAGAAAATCCCCGGCGAATCGTGGAAACCCCTGCAGTTTCCCGGCTGGAAACATCTCCGCAAAAAATATGCTTTGTCTTCAAACGGTCGCATAGCCAGCTTTACAGAAGATGTTGCTGAAGACGGCAAGCTTCTTCAAGGCTCACTTACCACCGGATACCGAACGCTTAACCTTCACCGACCGGGTAATAACGGTACACTATATGTGCATCGTGAAATAGCAAGACTTTTTCTTGGTAAACCAGGCACCAAAACAAAATATGTTATCCATTCCAATCATAACAAACTTGACAACGCCGTAAAAAATCTGCGTTGGGCATCGCTGGAAGAAATGATTGAACACCAGCAAAACAGTCCCGCAAAACTTGCATACAAAAAAGTTCAGGCCAGTCGCTCTGTCGGTCTTAAACTCAATGCGAAGCAGGTTGAAAGCATTAAGAAAACATTACTTGACAAAAAACGAAAAATCACCATAAAGAAACTCGCTGAAAAATTTGGAGTAAGCGAAATGACCATGTATCGCATCAAGAGCGGCGAGAACTGGGCAAGGGTGAAATAGATTTAATTTATGGTTCAGGCTTCTACGGTTAAGTTTCTCAAAGACCTCAGTAAACACAATAACAAACCCTGGTTCGACGAGAACAGGTCAAAGTATGATTCAGCAAAAGCCGACTTTGAGGCTTTTATCCAGGGCATAATTGATAAGCATGGAAAGAAAGATGAAACCATCGCTGAATTAGTAGCAAAGAAAACTACATTCCGGATCAACCGCGACATCCGCTTTTCAAAAGATAAAACTCCATACAAAACAAATATGGGCGCCAGTCTTGCAAAAGGCGGCAAAAAATCGGTATTCGCCGGCTACTATGTCCATTTTGAACCAGGAGGCAAAAGCTTTGTGGGTGGAGGTTTATGGATGCCAATGCCGGAAGAAACAAAAAAAGTAAGACAGGAGATAGACTACTGTCTTGATGAATTCAAAGGCATTGTGGAATCCAAAAAATTCAGATCAGTTTTTGGTGAATTGTACGCCGGTGAGGACGCCACACTCAAAAAAATTCCACAGGGTTTTGAGGCAGACAACCCCGCCGCTCATTATCTGAAGATGAAAAGCTGGCTTGCAATGAAAACGATCACTGATGCAGAATTTACCACCCCGGCTGTTACAAAGCAGGTGCTGACTGCATTGGAGACTATCCAGCCATTGATTGAATTTCTGAACAGGGCACTTGGGTAACCAACAAATTGTAATCAAAAGTTAAGGATAGTTTCGGTAGATAAATTGAGGGGTGCCTTGGTCTGAGTTTTGCAATATGACATTTTCTAAAAATGCTTGTATGACTGTACTCTACCGTAAAGCCAGGTATCTTTTTTCAACCTACTACTACAGAATCACTCTCGAAAGAAACATCGCAGTGGTGGAATCTATCTGCATCCCCCATCTTCAGAGCACCTGCGCGCTCGACCTCAGAGAGTATAGCCGCAACATTTCTACCGAGAAAAATGATTTTGAACAGGATATTTATAATCCAAGCAAAAAAATTTCAAAGGAACTTTACCAGGAGAAATATGATCGTGCGTTTCGTGGAAACATAAAGAT
>JBEVNF010000489.1:0-6563 GCA_040508255.1 Flavitalea sp. | reverse complement strand
GGGCCTATTTTTCGGTGTGCCTGTCCTTAAGAACGTTCACAACATCCTCTAAATTATACCCTTTGGCGTTAAGCAAAACCAAATAATGAAACAACAGATCGGCCGATTCGTTCAGAAAAAGCTCATCATTGTTGTCTTTTGCCTCAATAACGACCTCAACTGCCTCTTCTCCAACCTTTTGTGCGATCTTGTTGAGACCTTTGTCAAAAAGACTGCGGACATATGACTTTTTATCTTCACTTTTCTTTCTGAGTTCGATGATGTCTTCCAGGTAGGTAAGGAAGTCTTCTGAGTGGTTTTTTTCGCTCCAGCAGGTATCGGCACCAGTATGGCATACCGGGCCCACAGGGAGCGCTTTAATGAGCAGGGTATCATTGTCACAATCGCTCGAAATCTCCTTCAGATGAAGAAAATTACCACTCTCCTCTCCCTTTGTCCAGAGTCGTTTTTTACTGCGGCTATAAAATGTAACCTTGCTTTCTTCGAGTGTTTTTTTGAGCGATTCCTCGTTCATAAAACCAAGCATCAACACTTTATGCGTACGTTGGTCCTGTACGATTGCCGGTACAAGTCCGTCTGAATATTTCTTGAAATCTACGTTTAACATGTTTTTTCTTTGATTGAAGGCTACTCAACTGGTCTGATACCCACACCTTCTTTCTGCAAATATCCTTTTAATTCCGGAATTGAAATTTCCTTAAAGTGAAAGATGCTGGCAGCCAGTGCTGCATCGGCTTTTGCTTCGTTGAATACCTGTGTGAAATGCGGCATAAGTCCACCACCACCTGATGCGATCACAGGCACAGGAACCGCTTCTGTGATCTTCCTTGTGATATCAATGGCAAAACCCTGCTTGGTACCATCATGATTCATCGAGGTGAGCAGGATCTCACCAGCACCAAGTGAAACTGCCTGCTTGGCCCATTCGAGACAGGTTGTATCTGTTTTGATCTTGCCACCATTCAGATAAACATACCATTCGCCGTCACCTTCCTGGCGGGTATCGATCGCAAGCACCACGCACTGACTTCCAAATTCTTTTGCAAGATCAAATACAAGCTTTGGCTGACGATAGGCAGCTGTGTTCACTGAGATCTTGTCGGCCCCGTTTTTCAAGAGTACATAAACATCTTCAACACTGCTGATACCGCCACCAACCGTAAAAGGAATATTGATATTATGGGAGATGCGGTTTACAAGTTCACTGAGTGTTTTGCGTTTTTCATTTGTTGCGGTGATATCAAGGAACACAAGTTCATCCGCACCTTCACGCGCGTACAGAGCACCAAGTTCCACAGGATCACCTGCATCACGGATACTTTCAAAATTGACACCCTTTACTGTTCGCCCGTCTTTGATATCGAGACAGGGAATAATTCTTTTTGCAAGCATAAGATCAGATTACAAATTTTAAATCTTCCAGCTTTATTCTTCCTTCATAGATGGCCTTGCCCACTATGGCACCACTGCAACCTATATCTTTCAGTTGTTCCAGATCATCCATAGAGCTCACTCCGCCACTCGCAATAAAGTTAAGCGTCGGAAATTGTGTGATGATAGTTTTATACAAACCAAGCGATGGTCCCTCAAGTTTACCATCCTTGCTTACATCAGTACAGAACAGTTGCTTAACACCATGCTCCATGTATTTCTGAATAAAATCATAGATCCAGATCTTTGTTGTCTCAAGCCAGCCACCGATAGCGATCTTTTCATCTTTAACATCAGCACCAAGCAGGAATTTTTCGGGACCATACTGTTTCAACAATCTTACAAACTCTTCTTCGTTCTTTACTGCTATGCTTCCTACTGTAGCCATTGCTGCACCTGAATTCAGGACGATCTCTATATCTTTTGAGGTTTTGATACCACCGCCAAAATCAATGATCAGTTTTGTTTTCGAGGCGATTGTCTCAAGTACTTTCCAGTTCTTCACTGCACCGGCCTTCGCGCCATCAAGGTCAACAAGATGCAAACGTTGCATACCTGCGTCTTCAAATTCAAGGGCAACTTCGAGAGGGTTTTCATTGTAGATCTTTTTCTGCGAATAATCGCCTTCTGTAAGTCTTACACATTTACCGTCTATAATATCTATCGCGGGAATGATCTGCATTGTATATGTTGATTTTTAGAAACTCAGAAAGTTCCTGAGTATTTGTTCACCTGCCACTGCACTTTTTTCAGGGTGGAATTGCACACCGTAAAAATTATTTTTATGAAGCGCTGAACTGTATTCAAGCGTATAGTCGGTTGTTGCAATTGTATGATCACCTTTTGCTGCATAATAACCATGTACAAAATAGGTGAATGCATTTTCTTTTACGTTTGCAAACAGCGGCGATTGGAGATCGTAGATATTGTTCCAGCCAACCTGAGGCACCTTACAACCTTGCACATCGCTTTTAAATTTCTTCACCTTTGTGTCAAAGATGCCGAGACAATCAGTTTTATTTTCTTCACTGTAATCGCACATCAGCTGCATTCCAAGACAGATGCCGAGTACCGGTTGTTCGAGCGATTTCAGCACCTTGTTGAGTCCGCGTTCTTTAAGGTACTTCATTGCAGAGCTTGCTTCACCTACACCGGGAAAGATCACTTTATCTGCGCGAAAGATCTCATCGTGATCGTCGGTAACAATTGCTTCTGCACCAATCCGCTCAAGGGCGTAAAGCACTGATTGAATATTACCGGCATTGTATTTTATGATGACTATACTCATGATGTTTTGTTTAATTCAGCACACCGCTTAAGAACTGCTTTGTGGTTTCTGTTACGTCAGTACCCTCACCAAGCGCTTTTATATAGGCTGTTCCGATGATCGCACCATTTGCGTGTTCGCTTGCTGCATCAAATGTTTGTTTGTCTTTGATACCAAATCCAACAAGCACCGGGTTTTTCAGCTTCATTGCGTTCAGGCGTTTCAGATATGCTGATACATCCGTCATATTTTTGGCAGAACCTGTGGTTGATGAAGAAGAAACCGCGTAAATAAAACCACTGCTTAATTCATCGATCTTTCTGATTCTGTCTTCGCTGGTTTCAGGTGTGATCAGGAAAATAAAGTTCAAACCATATTTCCTGATGATCTCACCATACTCTGTTTCGAATTCATAAATGGGAAGATCTGGTAAGATCAATCCGTCTACGCCTACTTCTGCAGCCTGCTGACAGAATCTTTCAAAACCAAACTGCAATACTGGGTTCATGTAACCCATCAATATAACGGGAACGCTTACCTGCTCCCGGAATCCCCGAAGCTGATCAAAAAGTTTTGTGATGGTCATGCCATTGTCGAGTGCGACTGAACTGCTTGCCTGGATCACCGGACCATCTGCCAGCGGATCGCTGTATGGCATGCCCAGTTCAATAATATCAGCACCGTTTTTTTCAAGTGCCTCCATTATCTGAAGCGTACTGTCAAGGTTTGGATAGCCGGCGGTACAGTAAACATTCAGTACATTTTTGGACTTACGCTGAAACAAAGATTCTAACCTGTTCATATTAGTTGGTATCAGAGATGATTCATATAAGTTGCCATGTCTTTATCACCACGACCACTTAAGCAGATCACCACTTTATCTGATGTTTTGAATTGTTGTGTACGAAGCACTGTGAATGCGTGTGCAGATTCAAGTGCAGGAATAATGCCTTCTGTTTTTGCAATTTCGAATGCCATCTCCAGCGATTCAGCATCGGTTGCACTCAGGAATTTACCACGACCGCTGTCAAACAAATGTGCGTGTAACGGGCCAATGCCGGGATAATCAAGACCCGCCGAAATACTGTGCGGTTCCACAACCTGGCCATCTTCAGTCTGCATCACGAGACTCTTGCTGCCATGAAGTACACCTGGTTTACCGAGCGCAGTGGTTGCTGCACTCAAACCTGATGTAACCCCATGACCTGCTGCTTCGACTGCTATTATTTGTACATCTTTTTCGTCGAGAAAATGATAGAAGGTACCGGCAGCATTACTTCCGCCACCAACGCAGGCAACAACATGTGTTGGCAGTTCAGAGCCCGTCTTTTCTTTTAACTGCCATCTCATCTCCTCACTGATCACGCTTTGAAAACGCGCAACCATATCGGGGTAAGGATGCGGACCTACCACGCTTCCGATTATATAATGTGTATCATGTGGGTTGTTGATCCAATCGCGGATCGCTTCATTGGTTGCGTCCTTCAGGGTCTGGCTGCCGCTTGTAGCGGGAACAACCTTTGCCCCAAGCATCTTCATACGGGCAACATTTGGTGCCTGTCGTTCGATGTCTTTACTACCCATGTAAACAATACACTCGATATCTTTCAACGCACAAACAGTAGCTGTTGCAACACCATGCTGACCAGCACCTGTTTCAGCAATGATCCTTTTCTTACCAAGCTTTTCAGCAAGGAGGATCTGGCCGATCGTATTGTTGATCTTGTGTGCACCGGTGTGGCAAAGATCTTCACGCTTCAGGTAAACCTGTGTTTTGTATCGGTTACTGAGGCGTTCAGCAAAGTATAGTGGTGTTGGTCTTCCTACATAATCAGTAAGCAATTGTTTGAACTGCTTTTGAAAGGAAGGCTCATAAATGATGTCAAGATATTTTGATCTCAGTTCTTCAACATTGCGGTGCAACATTTCCGGGATATAAGCTCCGCCGAACTTTCCGTAATAGCCGCGTTCGTCTGGCTTTTGGTAGGTAGTTGTGTTCATTATCTTTCCCTCTTTATTATTCAGCAACCCGTTGTAATTGCCGTTTGTTTTTAATAATTATCATTTGGATTTTCAGGCGTGTCAAGTGTCAGTTGCAGAAAAGCAAGATCGAGCCATTTTCCAAACTTGTATCCAACCTGCGGGAACTGACCAACATTTACAAAACCGAATTTTTCATGCAGCTTTATGCTTGCTTCGTTTTCTGCTTCGATCACCGCGATGATCGCATGCATATCGAGATTGCGCGCTGAATCGATCAATGGTTGCATCAACAGTTTTGAAACACCTTTGCCACGGTATGGCACCGCGACATAAACCGAGTTTTCAACTGTGTACTTGTAGGCCGGCCAAGGCCTGAAAGGACCGATGGAGCTGAATCCTGCAATAGTACCATTATCATCTGCCACAAAAACCGGAAAGCCCTGCTCCTTTTTGAGGTTGAACCAATCCCTTCTCGTTTCTGCACTGTGTGCTTCGTAGTGAAACACGGCAGTAGTATTTACGATGATCTCATTGTAAATCTCCAGCATTTGCGGAAGATCATTTTCTGTTGCTTCGCGGACGATCATATTAACCGTTGAGATTTTTTGCAAACGCTCTTAACTTATCCATATCCTTTACACCGGGACTTGTTTCAAACTTGCTGTTGATATCAATAGCAAAGAGTGCTTTCGCCACCGGTTCCTTTTCAAACTCTTTCAATCTTTGTTCATCACCTGGTTCGATACCACCACTAAGAAAAAAAGGTTTGCCGATGTTTTCGTTTTTCAACTGGTCCCAGTCAAACTTTTTTCCTGTTCCGCCATAACCTGCACCGATCGTATCGAACATGAACATATCACACATATCCATATATGGTCTTGTCATCCATTGGATATTATCATTGTCGCTCAGCCGGAATGCCTTTACTACTGATACGTAATCCGCAATCTTCTCACAGAACTTTGGTGTTTCATCACCATGTAATTGTACCATCTGCAACCTGCATTCATCTACCATATGCAACACCTCCTCCACACTCGAATTCACAAAAACACCAACCTTATTGATGTTATTTTCCTTTCGTATCTGGGTGGTGGTCATTGATTTAAAAACGTATCTCGGACTTTTCGGATAGAAGATGAACCCCGCAAAGGTCATACCCATGTCGGCCAGCTGATCTACCTGTTCCGGTTGTGTCATTCCACACACTTTGATTCTCATGTTGATGCCAGTTTTTTACGTTGCTGGCAGGCAATCGGTTGATTAATTATGGCGCAACAATTTAACGAATTGTTCAAAAGCATTACCCGGGTTTTCCTGCTTCATGAAATTTTCCCCGATCAGGAAACCGCTGAATCCATGATCTTTGAACAACTTAATATTTTCGACATTACTGATCCCGCTCTCGGCAATTTTCACCCTGGTGTCGGGGATCTTCGCGGCCATCGCCAGGCTACGCGCAATATCAACCTCAAATGTTTTCAGATTACGATTGTTAATTCCAACCAGATCGATCTTATCACAGATATGTTCGAGCTCTTCTTCACCATGTAACTCAAGCAATACTTCAAGACCCAGCAATGATGCAAACTCCGCCAGTTGTTTTACTTCCAGTGGTGAAAGACAAGCCGCGATCAGCAGTATAGCATCAGCACCCATTGCACGTGCTTCAACAATCTGGTATTCATCAACTATAAAATCCTTACGGATGATAGGGATTTGATTTACTCTTGCCGCTATGAGATCATTAGCGTTACCTCCAAAGAACTGTGTGTCGGTAAGAACAGACAATGCAGAAGCCCCATTTTTTGTGTAGGCACCGGTTACTTCAACAACATCTGCATGTTTATTGATATCTCCTTTTGATGGAGATTTTCTTTTG
>JBEVNF010000472.1:0-3750 GCA_040508255.1 Flavitalea sp. | reverse complement strand
ATCTTGAAAGAAGATTGAAAAATGCGACAGGAACTGAGCATAACATTTTCGTGGTAACCGAATCGGTATTCTCGATGGATGGCGATATTGCTCCTTTAAATGCTATCGCTGATCTGTGTGATCACTACAAAGCACATCTGATAGTTGATGAGGCGCATGCAACGGGTGTTTCGGGTCCCGCTGGTGCAGGTGTGATCCAGGAGCTCGGGATCCAGGAACGTTGTTTTGCACGTGTGCATACGTTTGGAAAAGCGGTAGGATGTCATGGTGCTGTAGTTCTTGGCTCGCAAACGCTGAAAGATTATCTCATCAATTTCTCGCGTGCGCTGATCTACACAACGGCACTGCCTCAGTCGGCGATCAGGGCAATAGCTGCATCATACCAGTTGTTTCCCGCGATGGAGAATGAAAGAAAACATCTTGCTGAATTGATCAGTCTTTTTCAGCAGGCCGAGATCCGGTATGAAAAATTGAAAAGCCTTACCCCGATCCAGGCGGTGATCATTCCCGGTAATGAAAACGTGAAAGTCGTATCGGAAGCATTAAGTAAAGCAGGGCTGGATGTAAGACCGATACTTTATCCCACTGTTCCCAAAGGTTCTGAAAGACTCAGGATCATCATACATAGTTTTAATACGATCGAAGAGTTAAGAACCCTCGTACAGAACCTGAACTGAAATTTCATTTATGCGTAATGCTCCATTTATAGTTTCATTGCTTGTAACAGTCGCACTAGTTTTTGCGCTGAATAAAAGCTGGGATAAGATTCCTGCACTCGGAAATTTTTTAAGTCCTCAACACGGCTTCTGGCAGAATGCGGTGAATGATAAGAATGTTGAAATCGAATCGCTTTCATTCAAAAACCTGAAAGGAAAAACCGAAGTATATTTTGACGAAAGAATGGTGCCGCACATTTTCGCAGAAAATGAGAACGATGCTTTTTTTGTTGAGGGTTATCTGCATGCAAGAGACAGGCTATGGCAGATGGAGATGCAGACCTATGCCGCTGCTGGTCGTATCAGTGAGGTGGCCGGACCTGCCACATTGCAATTCGACAGACAACAACGCAGACTCGGTCTTGGTTTTGCAGCACAGAACCTGTTGAAAGAAATTGAAAAGGATCCTGAAACCAAGGCGATTGTTGACAGTTACACGGCTGGTGTGAATGCTTATATCGAAACACTTTCAGCACGAACACTTCCCCTCGAATACAAACTGCTTGGCTTTAAGCCTGAGCCATGGACAAATCTCAAGGTTGCATTGTTTGTGAAACAGATGGCGAAAACACTTGCATCAACCGAGAAAGATCTTGGGATGACCTATGCAAAAAACTTTTTCAACCAGGATCAGTTGCGTGTGTTGTTTCCGCAGATTGAAGATTCACTCGATCCGGTGATCCCAAAAGGAACAAAGTTTGATCCCGCCACCATGATCCCTGTAAAACCAACCGATGCAGACAGTGCTTACATCAATAATTACAACATAATCCCGCTCGCAGAGCTCAACAAACCTGATAAAGCCAACGGAAGCAACAACTGGGCGGTAAGCGGATCACTTACAAAAAGCGGCAAACCCATACTGGCAAATGATCCGCATCTTGATCTGACATTACCATCGGTATGGTATGAGATCCAGATCAACACGCCAACGATGAATGTGTATGGTGTTTCGTTTCCCGGTCTTCCTTCTGTAGTGATCGGTTCGAACGATCAGATAGCATGGGGAGTCACAAATGCGGGACAGGATGTGCGCGATTACTATGAAGTAAAATTTAAAGATGCTTCCAGATCATCCTATTGGTTCAATGGTCAATGGAAAAATGTGGATAGTCTTCATATCGAAACATTACATGTTAAAGGTGGTAAAACGGTTTACGATACGGTTGCCTACATTGACCAGGGACCTGTTATGTTTGACAGGAGTTTCAATACAGCGGTGAGTCCTGATAAAGCTTATGCTGTAAAGTGGATGGTACATCAACCCGGTAATGAACTGAAAACTTTCAACCTGCTGAATCATGCGCGCAACTACAGGGAGTTTACTGAATCACTGAAATACTTTGTAACACCTGCATTGAATTTTGCATTTGCTTCAACGGACAATGACATAGCGCTCTGGCAGCAGGGCAGGTTCCCGGCGCGATGGAATGAGCAGGGAGCTTACATCATGCCGTATGTTGATAACCGTTATGACTGGCAGGGTTATATTCCGCAGGAGCAAAACCCTCATTCATACAATCCTGCACGTGGATTTGTAAGCAGTGCGAATCAGCGCGCAACTGATGATACTTATCCTTACCCGATACCCGGCGAGTATCATTTGTACAGGGGTGTGAGGATCAATCACCGACTATCTCACATGAAAGATGTTACCCCCGCGGATATGATGGAGTTACAAAAGGATAACTATAATATGCTGGCTGCCACCATACTCCCTTTGATGCTGAAAAATCTCGACCAGCAGGGTTTCACAGGTGCAGAGAAAAATCTGGCTGATACTATCGGTAAATGGAATTATATCAGCGATCCTCAACTCACAGCGCCCACCATATTCAAGATCTGGTATGATAGTCTTGAGAATTTTATCTGGCACGATGAGTTACAGCCATTACATAAAGCCGGGCTCTTTACTGAAGAAGCAACACTTGCGGAAGCTTTACTGAGAGATGCTGCTTTTCCTTATATCGATGATATCAATACAAATCAGAAAGAAACCTTGAAGGAAGCAGTTACAGTATCATTTAAGAAGGCCATGTTATCGGTGGAACAGCTTTCCAAACAAAATTATCAGAGCTGGGGTGCGTATAAGAACACAACCATCTATCACCTTCTTGGTAAAACGCTGATGCCTTTCGCCAGAACAGGATTGAATATTGGTGGTGGCGCACATGTTATCAATGCAACGCAACACAATCATGGGCCCAGCTGGAAGATGGTTGTTGAAATGACTACCCCGAGAACTGCGTGGGTAATATATCCCGGTGGACAATCCGGCAATCCCGGTTCTAAATACTATGATAATTTTGTGGATGACTATGCGGACGGTAAGTACTACCAGGCCTGGATCATGAAAGCTTCGGAAGCCGGAGATAAAAGGATCACTTCACACTTTACTTTCAAGCCTTAAGAAACTGAGTTATGAAATTTATTACTGCAGTACTCATGACCACTTTACTCTCCTATGTCGGGGCTTTGTTCCTTCCATGGTGGATCATAGCTGTTGCGGGCTTTCTGGTGGGTTTTGTTGTTTTACAACATCCGTTCAAGGCCTTTTTTTCCGGCTTTCTGGCTGGTTTCCTGGTATGGGGTATTCATGCATTTATCATAGATCAGGGCAATGATCATGTGCTTGCAACAAGGGTAGCGGGTGTGTTCAGTCTGAACGGCTCTTTTATGATGATCATTGTCACTGCACTCGTGGGAGCGATTGTTGCCGGTTTGTCTGCGTTAAGCGCATCGTTTCTGAAGGCAAAAATAGCGGCGTGGAGATAGCGGCATGATTTTTTACATATGTTAAAAAACTGGCTAAACTGTTCTTAATTTCCTCATTATCCGCTTAGGCTGGTATTTTCGTAAGCAGTATACATACATGAAACAAATATCAATACTCAGCCTTCTTGTTCTATTATTTTCCGGGAGTTTATCAGCAGGTCGGATCACCGGCGTTATTAAAGATGACAAGGGGCAGGTGCTTCCATATGCATCCATATCTATCAAGGGTACCTATAAAGGCACAACGGCCAATAATGAG
>JBEVNF010000463.1:0-6418 GCA_040508255.1 Flavitalea sp. | reverse complement strand
ATTGATCTTTGGCTGAAGAAAACCGCAGTCTCCTAAAGCAAACCTGATCTTTGCACCATTAAGATCTGTGAGTTCTATGGTGAAGTCGACAGGGGTTTCATCTTCCTTCTTATTTTTTGCATCATCTTGTTTCTTTGGGGTTGCTTTTGACTCTAAGCCTTTCTTTTCCTTTTCAGTGGAATTTTTCCCTGCTTTTTTTCCGGCAGCAATTCCACCCTTTCCATCGCTTTTACTTTTCAGTTCATCAACCTGGTTATCTGTCGGAGTTAAAGAAAAACCGAGCTGACCGTTCAGCATGCTTACGGCAGACGAGTCAGGAAGGACAATTGAATATGATGGTTCGATTTTCTTTGAGATTTCTTTTTTCCATCCTATGTAAACAGCATTGGAAAGTGAAGCGTTCCACTCTGTTTTGAACAAACGTTCTTTCCACATGGTGAGGCCTTTTACTTCGACTCTTCCACCGTTGTCGTTTGCAGTTTCCAGTATAAGATCATTATCAAAATCAGCTATCACTTGTTTGCGTGATGGTTCATATTGATTCAGATAAATAAGATCAGGTAACCATTGGCGACCAACCCGATAATCCATAAAAAGTGTCTCGTATGCTTTTATATTTTTTATATTCAGATCCATAAATGCGCCGATATAAACCTTTGCAATCTTTTCCTGGTCAGCAGGAGGCATGAGTTGCCTGAGATTGAATTTGTGTATACCCGCCCCGGATCCGTCTTTTCGACCCCATGAAGTATTGAACTGACCATGATTTGCAAGGTTTACATAAAGCCCTGCCTTGAAGCCATCGAAGCCTGGTGTGTATTTGATGCGTTTGTACATCGCGAGTCCTGCATAGCTGATAAGATCCATATCCTGTGCCCCCTGCAACACGAAATAGTTTACATCATTCAATGGAACAAGTACTGCAGAAGGCATATACTGACCATCAACAGGTGCTATGGCCATTACAGCCTTGATATTAAAATTGAAATCAAAAGTCTGACGTGCGTTATCAGGGAAATATTTCAACCGATTGAAATAAGCAGCATGACCAACGGCTTCACCGCCTCTTGAATGCCCAATCAAACCAATATTGTTGAGATCTGCTTTATTGAAAAAGGGATTTGATTTGTCTTTCGTGAAATTTCGCCAGCTTTCCAGATGCTTTAATAGTAACCAGCCACGAACACCATTTTCTTCTTTCAGTCCGCCACCAAGAAAATCAACATCTGTTACAGATGAATTGATAAAGTTTTCATCAACTGAAGCAGCGATATAACCCCGGCTGGCAAACATTCTGCCAAGGTAAGCGTAACCGGTATCAGAGAAATCCTGGGCCATATGATTTCCATGCACCATAAGTATTAACGGCGCAGCCGAATCAAGGTTTTTAGGATACCAGACACGCGCGTTCAGTGGCAATTCTGTTTCATCAAATCCGAAAAATGCGGTTCTCAATTTTCCAGCAATCCCCTTCCATGATTTCAACATCAGCGAAGCATTTACTGATGGTGTTTTAAAAGCAATCCCTTTTGCAAACTCATCGCGATTTTTATCGTTGCCACTGCCATAAGTAAGATAACCTACTTCATACTTGCCGGTTGCAGATGGATCAGGCAACAATAAGCTGTCAGGTAGTTTGCCCGCCATCCGCATGTTTTTCTGATCTTCGGCCGGCTTACCCGGATCAAAAAAGAAATACATCAAGGCGAGGAATGAAACAGATGAAATCAGGAAGATTATAAATGTAACGATTCGTTGAGTGCCACGCAATGGAAACAATTCTCCCTTGCGCCATTTATAGATGCCCCCGAGGATCAATGCCGGCAACAAAAAGATCATTGCGAAAAACAGCCATCCATACGATTTCGATACTTCACTAAACATAAACACAACAGCGAGCGCAAAAAACAGAACCCTTAGAAGCTTCTTCGGTATTCTTTCAAGTATCCTGACTGCAAGCACCATTAGCATTGCGATCAGAAATGTTAACCCGAAATAAAATAACAGTATTGTCAGTATCCATCCCCATGAAGGTGTGCCCGAAAGTTCAAGAAAATTAAAAAGGAAATTAAACAGCAGAACAAATGCAAGTAAAGGAGCGGCGATTGCGGACATCGTGGCTTTTGCAGGAGTAAGCACGTTTATGACCCTTCCAAAAAATCGTTTGATCTTTTTGAACATGTAAGCAGTTATTTGACCCTAAATATAAAGGCATCCGGGCAATTAACCTGCTGTCAGACTATCAGCGGTCCTCTGCCACGATAGGGATGCATCAGCGGACTATCAGCGGCAGTATCACTTAGGATCACCTGGAGATCCTCAATATCGCAAATCCTGAACGGATCATTGCTCCCAAGTTTTTCCTGGTTGGCAAGTGCAATAGTGCGCTTCGCGAATTTCCTCATGCTTCGTTTTACAGCTGCTTCATGCTGGAATGCAGCAGTAATACCATGAACCGGATCGATAGCACAGGTTCCAAGAAAATAAACATCAGCGACAAATTCAGAGATCATTTGTAAGGCATGATCACCATGAACAGTTTCATTGACGGTATCATAAATACCGCCGGTCAGGATCAGTTCGATATTCTTCTTCGATGAAAGTAAAGGTACCATAGCATAATTATTGGTTATTATCCTGCAGGAAATCTCATCAGAGATCTGCGATGCAATGGAACAATTTGTAGTACCACCATCGAAGAAAAGCGTGACATCATCTGTGATAAACTGTTGTGCTTTCAGAGCTATAATATTTTTCCCGTTGGTTAGAAAATTCTTACGCTGCGAAAAACTCAAAGGATTTTTGGAAGGAAGCATCGCACCACCCCGCACCTTTACCAGGAGGCCGTTTCTGCAAAGTGTATCGATATCACGCCGGATAGTATCATGCGATACATCTAACTGCTCAGCGAGGGTTTCGTAATCGGCTTTGCCGTTTTTCCTGGCGGCCTTTAGAATTTTTTCAAACCTTTCTTCACGTAACATTTCTAAATATTTATCTCTTACTCCTGAATGAAATTGCAACGATCAGCATAAGTATTCCGCAGAATCCGATAGCCACGGGTAACGTAAAACTGTGAGCGATGAAACCAAGCATCGCGGGTCCGGCTAGCTGTCCCGCATAACCAATGGTAGTCATCGCGGGAATAGCAACAGATGCTGGTACATCTTTTAATTTACCCCCTTCACTAAAAAACACAGGAACGATATTGGCAGCGCCGAGACCAAGCAGAATAAACCCGATGATAGAAGTTGCGAGCCAGGGTGTTAATACGGCCAGAAAGAGACCGGAAGCTGCAATAAGGCTACCCCCGATTACTACTACCCCGCTGCTGAGTTTTGCAACAATCTTATCACCCACCAGTCGCATGGTCGCCATCGCAATGGAGAATGCGGCATAGCCAACACCGGTCAGTGCTTCATCTACCCCACGATTTTCGCGGAGGAATACAGCGCTCCAGTCAAGCATCGCACCTTCCGAAAGAAACACGATAAAACACATGATGCCGAGAAACAAAACACTTGAATGCAACCACGAAATCTTCGATTTTTGAGTCTCCTCTTTCGCGACAACCTGCTGTTTTTCCTCTGCAGGTGAAAGCAGGAATTGGAAGCTGACACTCACAATGATCACCAGCAGCACAGCGATGGCGAGTGCTGCTGAAAAATGGTCAAGTCCTGCCTTGATTAGAAAACCAAGACCAAGGGAACCAAACAAACCACCCACGCTAAAAAGACCATGAAGTGAAGACATGATTGCCTTATCGCTTCTGTTCTGTACTTCTACACCATGAATATTCATCGCAACATCGATCGTTCCGATACCGGCACCAAACACAAATAATGCAATAGCCATTGGCACAACTGAATCAAGAACCGCAAGCAGGGGAAGTGCTGTCGCAAGTACTATTCCTGCAACAAGCATTACAATACGGCTCCCATATCTGTGTGCGATCATTCCACTTATGGGCATCATTGTAATAGCGCCACCACCCAGCAATAACAACAATAGTCCAAGGTTTGAGTCATTGAGACCAAGTCTTTCTTTTGCATATGGCACCATTGGAGCCCACGCAGACATCCCAAGTCCGCAAACAAGAAATACTGCTTTTGTTGCTTTACGCGCTGAATTGATGTTCGACATGAAACAAAGATACCGCGTTTTGCAATATCATGCAAGTTTGCAGTTTATTGCAAAGCGACTTTTTTTTGTTTTCATGTTGTCACAGACAATTTTATACGTAACTTATAAGAACATAAAGAAAACATGACGCTAAGTGATTTTCTTCCCTCACCGGCCATTGGAGCATATGTGCGTTTGTTTCGCATTATAGATTTTGACTTTGGTGCAGGGACACTTTTACCTTATAAGGCATATCCGCCCAGACCTGAAGATTGTCTTCAATTTTTCCCTAAAGGAGAAGAAATTCTAAAAAATGCTGAAGCCGGGCTGATCCTAAATCCCAAAGCAGTAGTTGTAGTTGGCCAACAAACAAAAGTTATTCAAAGGCATTTGCTAACATCAAGAATATTGACCCTGCAGATTGTATTTCAGCCAGGGGTACTTTCATGGCTAACAAACATTTCTTCATCGGAACTGAGAGATCAATGTTTTGACGCAACTGAACTTTTCGGGTACAGCATTAGACTGATCAACGAACAACTTGAGGCAGCCAATGGCTATCATGAGATGATATCAGTCGCTGAGCGATTCATCCTGTCGATTGCCACAAAAAACAAAGAACATCATAATCCATTACATCACATCACAAAGCTGATGATGAATGAACAGGAAACATATTCTGTCGACAAATTTTCTGCGCTCGCGCATCTCTCCCACCGACAATTCGACCGCAGATTCAGAGAACATGCTGGCCTGTCCCCAAAAACATTCCTGCAACTGGTAAGGTTTGATAAAGCATTCCGGATGAAAAACCGACATCCTGATTATGATTGGCTGAAGATTGCCATCCACAACGGATACCATGATTACCAGCATCTTGCTAAAGACTACCGGGCCTTCACCGGCCATACCCCTGTTCAGTTTCTCGCACTTGACAATGCATCACCGGAAAGAGCCTTTGGTGATGCCGAGATATAATGTCTTCTTTTTACCAATGGATAAATGTCTGTCATATTAGGTTTGGGAAAATAACCGATATATGAAACGTAATACTTTTATCCGTAACAGCATCCTTGCGCTACCAGCATTTAGCCTGAAGGACCTCAAAGCAATTAATTCAACTTCAAAACCTTTCGTTGTAAAGGCCGGAACAAGCAGATCTGGTAAAGCCATGATGAAATACGCTGGCTTGCATCCCAACGATGTCATAATATCGAAAAAAGATACAGATGGTGCCGCGAGTGTCTTTTTATTCATTGGAAATGATATTGTCGGAACACCTTTGCATATTCATTTTGAGCAGGATGAATACTTTACGGTCATCGAAGGGAAATATCGTTTTGTTTGCGGCGATCTGAAAACCGAACTGGAAGCCGGGGACTCAATCTTTTTACCACGAAAGATAGCACACCAATGGTTGCAGATTTCGAAAAAAGGAAAGCTGATTTATGCTGTTACACCAGCGGGCGAACTGGAGGATTTTTTTGAAGAAGTAAATGCTTTGAAAGCCCCATCGATCAAGGAAATTGATGCGCTTGCACTGAAACATGGTGTGCAACACATTGGCCCCCCACTCGAATTATAAAAAACAAAAGGTTGTCTCATATACTTTGAGACAACCTTTTCTTATTTTGATCGATGCTCCTAGTATTGGGGAGCATCAGAATTTTCATTCCTTACGTCAGCATCAGCGTTTTCTGAATTTTGCTTTGTTTCAGACTTATTCTCGTTCGCATTTTCTGATTTAGTTGTTTTATCCTCAGCTCTACCCTTTGCATTTTCGGTTGCCGCGTTGTTTACTTCGCCTTCCTCAGATTTTTGTTCTCCTTTACCTTTGGGAACATTACCTTTTGCCTCAGGCTGAGTCTCAGTTCCGGAAGACTTCGCTTTTGCATCAATGTTACCCTTACCCTGTTCCTTGTTGCTGGTTTGCTGTTCAGGAGGCGCGGGCATTTTAGCGAGCCCTTCATCACCTCCACGACTTTCAATATCGTGGTCCTGATTCAAATCCTGTATTTTCGGATCCTGATTATTTGGATTGTCGGTGAGTTTTTCAAGTTTTTCTTTTTGTGACTTTATCCTTGTATCAATATCCCCGTCAGAGTTATGAACACTTAGTGGCGATTCCGGAATTCTAACCTCATCAGAAATCTCTTCGTCTGAGTTTGCATCAGATACATCAGTATTCTTTGACTTAGAATCGTTGCCAGCCTTTTGTGCAGCTGCAGTTGCTTCTATTTTGGCTATTTTTGCCTCTTCCGCAGTTTTATCTTTTACATCATCGCGCACCTCTGGT
>JBEVNF010000355.1:0-3990 GCA_040508255.1 Flavitalea sp. | reverse complement strand
CGCCAAGAGCAACCAGTGTTTCGATAAGCACTGCAGTCTGGATAGTCATGTGAAGGCAACCCGCAATGCGTGAACCCTTCAAAGGCTGGCTTGCGCCATATTCACTTCTGAGCGCCATAAGACCAGGCATTTCGGCCTCAGCAAGTCTGATTTCTTTACGACCCCATTCTGCAAGACTGATATCTTTCACCTTATAGGGCAAGGATAAATCAACATTTAATGTGTTAGACATATTTGAAAAATTTTGGCAAAGGTAATGCACTCAGCAAACTTCAACAAGTTGTTGTGTGGCTGACAAGGAATTGACAATCAAATTGTTTTGGAGACGATGGATATTTCATCCCCGGTAGGGTTATTGCCACGAAAACGTTCGATAAGCATCCGTACCGCGATTTTATCAATGGGGAGTGTGATATCATCTTCGGATACCGAACCGAGATCAACAAAACGGAAGGTTTCGGTTTCACCCGTTTGCTGATAAATCTTCATCTGTTCCTCATCGAAATCAAAGGGTTTTGTGCGTAGCGGGGCCTTGATATCTTCGAGGGCCTTTACAAGGTAGTAAATGGCGATGATCTGGTGTTCGGGACTAAATGCGCTCATCTGGAAAAAGTCAGTGGTATAGAAATGCTCGCCAACAGACACATCCAGCGACAATTCTTCCATGAATTCCCGTTTCAGGCAATCGCGCGTGCCTTCGCCAAATTCGAGGCCGCCACCCGGGAACTTGGTGTAATGTCCGCCACGGATGTATTCATCGCTTACAAGAAGCTGGTTAGCATCGTTCAGAAGCAAACCATAGACCCTCACATTAAATACTGCCATGGGGCAAATATAAGCGGATATTAAAAAAGTTTCTTTCGAAGAAAAAACCAGCCTATAACCAATGAAATGATAAGTGATAAAAACACAGGAATGTAAAACGCATAAGGAGAAGATGCATATGGTATAGGAACGTTCATGCCATAGATGCTTGCTACAAGTACAGGGAAAGTAAGAACGATGGTGATCACCGACAACCTTTTTAACACCTCGTTCTGGTTGTTTGCAATGATGCTCGCAAATGCGTCAAGGGTGCTGCTCAAAATGTTGGTATAGATGTTCGCCATTTCAAGCGCCTGAGAGTTATCTACGATAAGATCATCCAGGAATTCTTTCTCTTCTTCGTTAAGCGCAAGAAAGTGTGTACGGGCAAGCTTCATCAGCAGCAGTTCATTTGAACGAAGTGCAGTGATAAAATATACAAGGCTTTTCTGGATTCTCATCAACTGAAGCAGTTGTTCGTTTCTGTTGGCAGCATAGAGCTTTTGCTCAAGTGCGTTACGACGAAGGTTGATCTCCTTCAATGATTCCATATAAGTCTGAATGGTCTTTTCAAAGATCTTCAGCACCATCATCTTTCTGTTATCCGGATGACGGTTCTGGAAACTGTTCAGAAATTTTTTGATCGCCGTATTTTCAAACGAGTTAACTGTAACAATCTGTGTGTGGGTCAGGATGATCACGATCGGGATCGTAATGTAATAAGCATCGCTTTCGTTAAAAGAATTGTTTTCTGTTGGAGTTTTGATAACAACCAGCTTCACGTTGTCTTCTTCTTCGAAACGGGAACGTTCATCTATATCCAGTGAATCCGTTAAGAAGTCGAGCGGGATATCGAGAGATCCCGATAACTCACTGAATTCTTCCTGGCGCAGTGGTGGTAGCACATTGACCCAGCTGCCATTGTCCGGTTTGTCGATCTCGACTGTCTGATGGTTAATATTTTTGAAATATTGTATCAAGGTCGGCAAGTTATAAGTTTTCGATCAGATACCGGAAAGTAAGTTTAGGGCAGGATCACCTCACCTTCAAATACTTTCTTTGCGGGACCACAAAGCCAGATATTGGTATATCTGTCCTCATCGATCCGGTCATATTCAACTGTGAGATCGCCGCCTTTTGTATGAACATTTACATTATTGAAGCCATTTTCATTATGAAAGCAAACCAGGGCAGATGCGGTCACACCGGTTCCGCATGAGTAAGTTTCATCTTCAACACCGCGCTCATAGGTGCGCACATCGATCTCGTAATCTCCCTTTAAGCTTACGAAGTTTACATTGATACCATCTTTTTTGTAAGTGTCGTTGTAGCGGATCTCACGACCTTCCTCAAAAACATCGAGGCCGTTTAATTCATTTACAATTCGCACAAAATGCGGTGAACCTGTATTCAGTATGTAATCGCCACGTTCTTCATCCACATTATTTACATCCTGCATTTTCAGGCTGACGATACCATCGTTTTCATCGATCTCAGCCTCGTGTTCGCCGTCTGATGCAATGAATCTGTAGAGTGATTTTTTGATGCCAAGGTCGTTTGCAAACTGCACGAGACTGCGTCCGCCATTACCGCACATTGAACCAAGACGACCATCGGAGTTATAATAGATCATCTCGAAATCGTAGGATGGATGATTGTTGAGCATCATTAATCCGTCGGCCCCGATCCCGAATCGACGATCACAAAGAAAATTTACCTGCTTTTCTGTGAGGCCATTATATTCCCCGTTCCTGTTGTCAAGGACCACAAAATCGTTCCCGGTGCTCTGGTATTTATTGAAATGAATTTTCATGTTGAATTTAATCGGTTGTATGCTGGCCGAAATGGCTATCTGAACAACGTTTTTAAAGCGTACTTGTTCAATCCCGCTTGTTTTTGCGATCACAATATTATCAGATTCCGGCAATGATGTCAAGACTCTTTTTGATCAGGCTTTCAACTGTTTTGCCGCCATCCTTTGAAAACTGTTTCGAAACCCTGTTTGCAACGATCGCGCTGAGGCTAAGGCATTGGTGTCCGAGGATTTTCCCAAGACCATAAATACCGGATGTTTCCATTTCAAAATTTGAGATCTGGTGCATACCAAAACTGAATCCTGTTAAACGTTGCTGCAGTTGCGGTTGACTGAGACCAAGCCTTAGAATTCTCGATTGAGGTCCGTAGAACCCAGGGCAGGTAACGGTGATGCCCTTGTAAAATTCGCTCACAAAATGTTTTGCCAGCGAGGGGCTGCAACTGCTGATATAAGGATGAGCCACACTATGATGGAGTTGCGTCTGGGTAATAAATGCCTGGATCAATTCCTTTTCTTCTTCATTGTTGTTATGGCGATAGAAGTTCAGGAGATTATCTATTCCCAGTCCATGTGTTGACATTACGAAGCTATCAACAGGTACAGACTCCTGCAAAGAGCCTGAAGTTCCTATGCGGATGATCTGAAGTTGCCTGAGTTCCGGTTTGATCATCCGGGTATTGAAATCAATATTTACCAGTGCGTCCAGTTCGTTCAATACGATATCAATATTGTCTGTTCCGATCCCGGTAGAGATGACCGTTACCCGCTTTTTCGCCAGGTAACCAGTGGCTGAAACGAACTCACGATGGGCAGCGGTGGTTTCGATACTATCGAAAAATTTGCTGACCAATTGCACGCGTTCCGGGTCGCCCACGGTGATGACGGTGTCGGCCAGTTCGTCGGGTCGCAGGTCGAGATGGTAAATTGCTCCCCGGTTATTGATTATCAGTTCTGATTCTGGAATTGGCTGCATAAAAAAGCTGTGTGATAATTCTTCAAATATCATACAAAATTCCTTACTTTTGCGCTCCCCTGAAGCGAAGACAACTTCGCATATGGTGGAAACAAAAAAAGGTCTTGTGGCCGAGTGGCTAGGCAGAGCTCTGCAAAAGCTCCTACAGCGGTTCGAATCCGCTCGAGACCTCGAAAAAATCAAACCTCGCCGAAACAATGTTAAGGCGAGGTTTTTTTATGTCCCGGAATGCTGTCATTTATTTCCCACTCCTATCCTCAAAATTTAAATCCTTCTCATAGTTATTATTCAACTCTTCCGAGATAATTTCTATCTCTTCATTTTCTATAATCGGCTCATCATCCTCTTCGTCTTCATCATCATCATGACCGCTATCAGCTCTTCCAAGATAAATGCC
>JBEVNF010000336.1:0-3318 GCA_040508255.1 Flavitalea sp. | reverse complement strand
CCACCACAGCAACGGCTCAAACAAACTCAATCTCTTACGAACTTGGAAAAAACGGCTTCATTCACAATTTTGTCTTCGACCATAAACTCAAAAGTTCCACGTTCGGGCTTCGTGGATTTGCCGGTTCAAATTTTGGAAGATATAATCATGCTTTTTTGATTGGAACCGGAGTCTACCACCTGGTTGGAAAACAAAAATACTTTCTTGAACTTGGTGCCGATGTCGCTTACTTCAAACACCTGAATGCGGGAGAAGACCAAAAAGGCGCAGGATTAGTGTACCCTGACAAAGAGCTAAGTACGATTTACCCATCTGCGAATATTGGTTACCGCTATATGGGAAGGAAGTTATTGTTCCGGATTGGGATTTCACCCGGTATCGCGGGTCGCGTTTTTATTCCGGGAGGATATATGAGTCTCGGGTTTAAGACGACGAGGTAAATATCAGCCGCCCGTTATTTCAAGCCAGGCTTTTCCACGGTTGATAAACACAAGCGGTTTGTCAATACTTACTTTTGTAGTGCCTGATCCGGCGCGAAGTTTTATTTTATCACCATGAGCAATGGTTGATGCCCCGCCGGCAGCTTCATTGCCGATCACATAAATGATCTGACCGGGAACACCATCAGTAAAATCTGTGACCGTGGTTGGTTGTTTGTTGATCAACCTGATGAATTTATGACCAAGCACCGAAGGAGTCGCACCCTCAACCCTTAAAGGTCCGTCATCTTCAATCGTCACCCTTGCAGAGCCTTCGGCATCTTCCGGCAGGTTGTAAAAAGCTTTAACTGCAGGTGAGGTTGCACGCGGTGCCTGGTAGGCATTCACAAATTTGTGGGTGTAATCCATCTTCGTATCATTGATATAATAACGCATGCTGAAGGTCTTATCACCCATAGGCGCACCACTACCAAACTGCGGATTCAGAAATGTATTTCTGCCACCGTTTGTCGCGGAATAGATTCCATCATACATACCATCTGCCGCAAGTGAATTCCGTATGATCTGTGGTGAAACGAATGTATTATCACTACCTCCATCAATAAAGTATAACCCATGTCCTGCATTGGTGTCAAATCGCTCTGCAGTATAAACATTCAGGGCACCCGGATTTCTTAAACCCACATCGGCCACCTGGTAAATGTTAAACGCAAGACGCGAAACCTGCAAACCTTTGAAATAAGCAGCGCCCAGATACAGCTCTTCACCGGAAACAGCAAATGCATTTGAACCACGCGCGTTGGCTGAACCGGTGAACTCATTATTCATAATATTTCCATCAGCTCCAGATACGCGAATGGCTCCGGTAGGTTGTTTCTTCCCGACAAGATATTCCTGGTTATTCAGTCCCTGTACCATGTTGTAGGTAATCACAAAAGGACTCGCATTCTCTACAACGATCGCCTCAATCCCCCATCCTTTAAATGTATTGTTTGTGATCCGCCAGTCAGATCCACCGTTTACCTTGATACCTCCGGTTTTTGATTTGCTTCCTGCACCAGCAAGCTGCAATCCGTTAATACCCCAGCCATTCGCCCTGTTATCTGTCACGATCATAAAACTATCTGCGGGGATGGATGAAGCAGGCATGATCAAAGCACCCGACGAGGATGCCGATGAAAAACCACCCTTACCAACTGTGCGGCTATCAGTAAACACTACGCCTGAATGCAATACAAAAGTTCCGGTCACATACTGTCCGCCACCCGAAAAATCGATCGATGTACCCTGTCCGTTACGGCGGGATGTACCAGCAGCAGCATAATCGCTGGCCGCCTGGAAAGCTGCGGTATTATCCGTTTTCCCATCACCCACCGCTCCGAACATATTGATATGGGGACGATCCTCACTCAGCTCCCACCATTGTCCATCCTCCGATTTGAATCTGTAGGGAGTTTCGCCGGTCGCGTCAGTTTTAACATATCTCGCACCTCCTGAGCCCGCCTTACCAAATCCGGTGGTCTGTATCATGTCAAGGTCAGCTGGAACACTCACCGCTGCACGACTCCGGAAGGTTCCGATCATCATCGATTTGCCCCTGGGATCGCCCCCGGCTTTTTTGGCAGAGTCAACCGGATTCTGCGTCCGGCCCGGTCTTTGAGCTATAACTGGAAATGCAATTGTGGAAAAAGCGAGGGTAAGCGCGAAAATTACTTTCATAGTGATTCTTTATTGATACCCAACAGTATCATATTTAGTGCCGTTTAACGTACGTTTTTTGCATTTTGGTTTAATTTTATCTAAATTTGTTACATAACAATGTGTGTATGAAGGCATCAATGGGGTCAAAAGTAAAACAGGCTTTATCATCTGCCCGAACCGCAAAGGTTCTTACAGCAGCTATTATTGCAAACAATCACAGTAGTGATGTTATCCGCATCAATGGCGCGCTTCCAAATGGTCAAACCCTGGTCCTTAAACGGGTAAGTCTCAAAGATCGATGAGTCTTGCCATTGGGTTTCTTATCATATTCCTGCTCACCGTACCGGGAATCGTTTTCCGTGTTACCTATCTTTCCTCTCCTTATTCAAAAAGGAATATTAACACAACCACATTAGAAGAAATCTACAGTTCACTTATTCCGGCATTCATCTTCCATTGTATCTCTGTTCTGATCGTTACCTCTTTTGGTAAGATCATCAATTACCAGTTTGTGTTCAACCTTTTGATAGGTAATAATACCGCAAAAGACATCAATAACCTGAACCAGTATCTGCATGATTTTCTGCTATACATGCTGGCGAATACTCTGGCTAATTTTCTCTTTGCATTATTACTCCGCGCACTTGTTTTAAGATTTAAACTATATAAGGTTTTTCCGGCTTTGAGAATTTACAACCGCTGGTATGACATTCTTAAACCAAAGAGTACCAAAAACGAGAAGAACTCAGTCTGGCTCGATATCCTACTGGAAACAAGAAACGATGTTTTGATCTACCGTGGGTTCCTGACCGATTTCTGGCTCGATAAAGACGGAGGCATTAAAGAACTTCACCTGGAAGATGTACGCAGAAGAGTAATGTCAAAGGATCTGAAGTTTTCGGTTGATGATGAGGGTTATACTGTTGCACCACACACAACGGGATCTGAAGAACCAGAGGTACTGTATGAGCCGCTTGTAACCGATCAGATCGATGAACGTTACTATTACATCCCCGGCGAACGGTTTATCATAAAGTATGAAGACGTAAAGAACATGAATATCACCTATTATTCCGAGGAGCTAATAGATTAAAAAAGCCCATGGTAGAAACCACGGGCATAACTATACATAGAAAAAATGGTAGTGTTTTTTTAGAACCTGTACGCAATACTCATC
>JBEVNF010000325.1:0-3317 GCA_040508255.1 Flavitalea sp. | reverse complement strand
TAGAGTTCCCGGCCGTCAAAACATCTAAAATTTCCCAATAAAACACTTGGAGAAAACAAATAATCATTCTACTTTGCGTTAAATCAACGCAAACAGTAATGAAACCTTTTAACTCGTACAAAAATCCGGCGATAGCGATTGACCTGGTTGTGTTTGGGTACCAGGGTGAGGATCTCTCTGTTCTGCTGCTCAACAGGAACGAAGAGCCGTTTAAGGATCAGTGGACCTTGCCGGGCGCTTTTCTCGGATATGAAGAAACTTTCCGTGAAACCTGCACCAGGATACTGCAGACCAAACTTGGTCTCAGTGATATTTTTCTTGAGCAACTATTCAGCTTTGATGAAATCTCACGTGATCCAAGGGGACGTGTGATCTCTGTTTCGTGGTTCGCGCTTATCAACCCCTCAAAATTTGAAATCGTAACCGGAAGCATGGCGAATGATGTCAGATGGTTTAACGCAAACCAGCTCCCGGAATTGGGTTTCGATCATACAATAATTTTCAGAGCAGCTCTTGAGCGTCTCAAATCCAAAATCCTTTACTATCCCGTGGGTTTTGAGCTGCTCAATGAGACCTTCACTCTTCCCGAAATTCATCACCTCTATGAGTCCATTCTTGGTCAGCAGATCGACCGTAGAAACTTCAGAAGAAAAATTCTTGAAAGCGGTTACCTCGTAGCCACCGGCGAAAAACGAACCGGTGCAAAAAACAGGCATCCTGATATTTATAAGTTCAACAAAAATCTCTCTCCGAATCAATTCACCTTAAATATGCAGTTAACTGCACAAAATCAAACACCATGAAAATTTCTCCATTACTTCTCAAAGACGGTTATAAAGTTGGTCACAAATTTCAATATCCTGAAGGCACTACGCTGGTATATTCAAATCTCACCCCACGTAAGTCAAGAAATGAAGAGATTGGTGAGATCGTGTTTTTTGGCTTGCAATACTTCATCAAAGAATACCTTATCAATCAGTTTAAGGAAGGATTTTTTGATCGTCCAAAGAACGAAGTTGTTGCTGAGTATAAAAGAAGGATGGACAACTATCTTGGGAAGGACAGTATCACATACACACATATAGAACAGCTTCATGATCTTGGTTATCTGCCACTTGAGATCAAGGCGGTCAAAGAAGGTTCCCTCGTACCTATGCGTGTGCCGGTGTTCACGATCAAAAACACAAAACCGGAGTTCTTCTGGCTCACTAATATGCTTGAGACTGTTATGAGTGCGGTACTCTGGAAACCTGTCACTTCTGCAACCACTGCATATCAGTATCTGCGTGAGTTTACAAGATATGCAAATGAAACAGTGGGAGCTGATCATGGATTTATACCATGGCAGGGGCATGACTTCTCTTTCCGTGGTATGAGTGGAATTGAAGATGCTGTAATGAGTGGAGCAGCTCACCTGCTATCTTTTGCTGGTACTGATACCATTCCCGCAATTGATTTCCACGAACAATATTACAATGCGAACTCAGATAAAGAACTGATCGGCGGATCCGTACCTGCTACCGAGCACAGCGTAATGTGTATGGGTACCAAAAACGATGAGATCAAAACCTTCGAACGATTGATCAGTGAAGTTTATCCTGCAGGCATTGTTTCAATCGTTAGTGATACCTGGGACTTCTGGCAGGTTATCACAGAGTTTCTTCCGAAACTTAAATCACAGATCCTTGCGCGCGAAGGCAAAGTTGTGATCAGGCCCGACAGCGGCGATCCGGTAAAGATCATCATTGGCGATAAGGATGCAACGGTTGGAAGTCCTGCATATAAAGGTGCGATCGAATGTATGTGGGAAACCTTTGGCGGAACTACAACCGAAAAAGGATTCAAACTATTGGATGGCCATATTGGTCTTATTTATGGTGATAGTATAACCCTCGAACGTCAGTTTGAAATTCTCGAAGGTCTCAAACAAAAAGGATTTGCAAGTTATAATGTTGTACTGGGCATTGGTTCATTCACTTATGAATATGTAACACGCGACACGTTTGGTTTTGCTATGAAAGCAACCTATGGTGAAGTGAACGGTGAAGGACGCGCGATCTTCAAGGATCCCAAGACTGATGATGGTACAAAGAAATCTGCCAAAGGTCTGATGCAGGTGTATCGCAATAATGATGGCAAACTTGCTTTAAAAGATGAATGTACCTGGGAAGAAGAAGCACAGGGAGAATTGAAAACAGTGTTCAAAGATGGCAAGCTCGTTGTCGATCTTTCACTTGATGAGATCAGGAAAACCCTGAGAAGTCAGATGCAAAATTCTTAAACACACAAACACCAGGTTCAATGAATACAATCAATTTAATAAATCCATCAAAATCAGATATCAGGTTTACCACCATGATATTTCCTGATGGCCAGCCACATATCAAGATCGATGTTGAAAGTCTTTTGGTGCTGGATCATGCAGCACCTGTCAGAATCTTCACAAGACTATCATCTGCCAACGATCTGATGCTTGCATTGTTCATTAAAAACACGCTCGACTACCAGGGATTTGAAAAAGTGGAGTTACATATCACTTACCTCATGGCGGCAAGAATGGATCGTGTAATGCTTGCAGGTGAGCCATTCTCTTTGAAAGTGATCGCGTCTATACTTAACGGTGCAAACTTCAACCGAATCTTTATATTCGATCCGCATTCAGAAGTTTCCACTGCGTTGATTGATAAATCTTATGCGGTAACCAATCACAAATATGTTCAGGATTGCCTGGATCATTATTTCAGTAAATCCGGCAAAGGAAGCTTTTGTCTTGTGTCACCCGATGCAGGTGCTCTGAAGAAAATTCACAAACTCGCACAGGCGCTGGGCGTAGAAAACGTAGTTGAATGTATGAAAGAGCGCGACTTAAAAACGGGAGCGTTAACAAAGTTCACAACGGTCGCATCATCTCTGCAGGGTCAAACCTGTTTTATTGTTGACGATATTTGTGATGGTGGTGGAACATTTATCGGTACAGCAAAGATGCTGAAGGAAAAAGGTGCAGAGAAAGTTGTACTCATTGTAAGTCACGGAATTTTTGGAAAAGGAACTACTCTCGAAAATGTTGATGCGGTTTACACAACCAATTCATTCAGGGAGGTTTCAGATGCAATACAGATGCCGATAGACAGCTACCTGTAAAATCATTAATCAATGGCGAGGAAAATTGTAGTAGGAGATATTCATGGAGCTTTGCGTGGATTGGAACAACTGATCAGCAGGATCAAACCTGTTTATGATGATGAGTTTGTTTTTCTTGGTGATTATGTTGATGGGTGGCCCGATTCCGCACAGGTTGTTGAATATCTTCTTGCTTT